>JBKBWT010000358.1:0-6403 GCA_046314415.1 Saprospiraceae bacterium | reverse complement strand
TTCTGCGAGCCCATAGAACGATTCTGCGAGCCCATAGAATGATTCTGCGAGCCCATAGAACGATTCTGCGAGCCCATAGAATGATTCTGTGAGCCCATAGAATGATTCTGTGAGCCCATAGAATGATTCTGCGAGCCCATAGAACGATTCTGCGAGCCCATAGAATGATTCTGCCAGGTGCTAAGCGGAGGTTGCCGCCCGCGCCTAATCGCTGAGGATCAGCAAAAAGTTTAAGTCATTTATACTATATTTTTTTACCAAAAGAATCTCAGTGAATATGACACATGACTATTATTTACCGGCTAATGATGAAGAGCGGGGCATTTGGCTGAACAACTTTGCAGGCAAGCTGCCCCAGTATGCGCATAAGTATGCCATTACGCCCGACGAGTTGTCTGACATCACAAAGAGTGCGGCATATTTTGATGCTTTTATCAAATACCGCAACCAATTGACGGCTTTTCAAAAGTCACTTACCGAACATCGCAATGCTGTTGCGGATGGTTTGAGCAATGGTACCGTGCTGCCGCCGCCCACGCCGCCCGCCATGTTGTTGCCGGAGCCGGTGCCGATGGGCATTTTCAAGCGGGTGCGGGCGCTGGTGGGGCGCATTAAAGCCCATGTAAATTACAGTGAAGCGGATGGTCGTGATCTGGGGCTCATCGGAGCAGCGCAGCCCGCGAAGGATTTTAATACCGCTAAACCCTATATTCTTCTGCAATTGGTAGCCGGTGGGCGCCCTGAAGTGCTATGGAACCGCCAGGGGATGAGCGCTTTGGAAATTCAAAAGCATACGGGTGATGGTAAGTGGCGCACGCTGACGCTGGATACCGTACCAAACTATATTGATAGGGAGCCGCTGCCGCCCAGTGGGCAAAGTGAGGTATGGTATTATCGGGCTATTTATCACTATAAAGACGAACGGGTAGGGCAGTGGAGTGACGAGGTGCGCATTACCGTGACCGGCGCGTAGTTTGAGATTTAAATTTTTTGGAGGATGGGAAGATAGGGGAATGAAGTAACACGCTGGTCCCTGCTCCCTCTTCTCACATCCCTGCTCTCACCTCCCCCTTCTAACTTTACATTTACAAAATCATAAATGTTAAATTTTGATGTAGCCATTGACTGTTATGATATAACGCCCTATTTTTATACCGAGAAACCTGCCAGCTTGAATGAAAATCCAGTATTTGCTGGGTTTTATCTGTATTTGTGAACAACACCTTTCCTTAGACAAGTAAATGTCAGGGTATTAAACAACAACATATTCTTACGCACCCAAATTGTATGATGTAATAAGTACATCATTGCCGTAGTCATTTTCTAAATAATTATAAAAACCATGAAAGCCTTTTTATTAAAAACCTCAGTTGTCGTGCTGGCGCTCGCCGCAACCCTGAGCCTGTCCTCTTTACATGCGCAACCTGTTGGAACGAAGTACGGTAAAGTAAGTGAATCGGAACTGACCATGACCGAGTACGAAAAAGACCCCGGTGCCGCGGCGGTGATTATTTTTGACGTGGGGAGTACCCGCTTTGAGTTCAATAGCAATACGGGTATTCAGGTGGTGTTTGAACGGCATACCCGCATCAAGATTTTTAGCAAGGATGGCTACGACTATGCGAATGTCACCATTCCTTATTATTATGGCGTGGGCGATAACAAAGACGATGTGTCGGCGATTAAGGGCGTCACGTTTAACCTCGAAGGTGGCAAGCCGGTAGAAACCAAACTGGAAAAGAGCGATATTCTTACCGAAAAGGTAACCAAGTACCAGCAGCAGGTGAAGTTTGCCCTGCCCAATGTACGCGAGGGCTCCGTCATTGAGTATTCTTACAAGTACATTACCAATCGCATTTATACCCTGCCCTCCTGGCAGTTCCGCCACGAGATTCCGGTAATCTGGAGTGAGTATGCGACCGCCATTCCCGATTTTTTCAATTACGTGCAAATGGCGCAGGGCTACGATGCCCCGGAGGTGGTGAAAAACTGGGATGAGAACCGCACCATTGGCGACACGCCTTTCCGCGATCGATATACGCAGCGCGTGCAGGTGCACCTGCCTGCCTTCCGCGACGAGCCGTTCAGCTCCGCCGAAGAAGATGTAGTGGAAAAGATTGAATATCAACTGTCCACCGTGAATTTTCCGGGGATGATGACCGAGAAAATCATTCCCACCTGGGGGCAGCTCGCCAAGGGTTTGTCGGATGACGAAGATTTTGGCAAGTTTTTGAAAAAGGGCAGTCAGGTGAAAGACGCCGTCGCGCTGGCAATCAATGGATTGAGCAGCGACAAGGATAAAATCGCCGCCATTCACCAGCATATTAAAGACAATTATCAGTGGAATGAATACTATGGCATCTGGACATCGCAGCCCATCGCCAATCTGCTGAAAACCCGGCAGGGCAATGGCGCCGACCTCAATCTGCTACTGGTGCTCATGCTGCGCGAAGCCGGCATTGACGCTAATCCGGTGATTCTCAGCACGCGTTCGCATGGCAAGATCAATTCGCTTTATCCGATACTATATAAATTCAACCACGTGGTGGCGTACATCAAAAGTGGCGACAAGGGCTACGCGCTGGATGCCATTGATCCCATGCTGCCTTCCGATATGGTGGCGTACGAGGATTTGAATGGCGAAGGATTGCTCGTGGGCGAGGAACATTACGGCTGGGTGGCGCTGGGTGATAATGTAAAAGAAACCAGTTATCATAGCATCGTGGCAACGCTGGAAGACGGGGTCTTGAAGGGTACCATCAGCATGGCGCACCGCGGCTATGGCGCTACCGAAATTCGCAAGAAATTCAAAAAAAGCAATAACTCGGATATTGCCACTGCTTATTTTAAAAATTACTTCACCGAGGTGAATCTCAAGGACCCTGCCTTTGAAAATCAAGCCGATGCCAATGCTTCGTTGAAAGGCAATGTGCAGTTTACCTCCAATGCCTATGTGGAAGACGGCGGCACTTTCATTTATGTAAGTCCGATGCTGGGTTTTGGTATGAAAGAAAATCCGTTTAAGAAACCGGAACGTAACTATCCCATTGATTTTGCGCATCCTACCGAAGATACCTATCTCTTCACGTTCAAAGTGCCCGCGGGCTACACCGTCACCGAAGCGCCCAAACCTGTGCGGCTCTCGCTGGAAGATGGCAGCATGCGTTGTGATTACAACATTGAAACCAAACCCAATGAAGTGAAAGTGAGCTATCGTTTTAGCCGCAAACGCATTCAATTTAAGGTGGAGGAATACCAGGTGCTGCGCAATTTCTACGAGCAGTTGGCAACGCAATGCGGCGGGCAGATTGTATTGAAGAAGAATGATGAGTGAATTTTATAAAAAATTATAAACTTATTTAGCCATATTAAAAATACCGGGGTTTCAATGAAAAAATTATTGCTGCTTATTATAAATGTTTGGCTTTTGAGTGCCACAGTCCTGTATGCGCAGTTTGAATTTATGACGCTGCCCGAAGCGCTTACCAAGGATGCGCGTGCCATCGTGCGCGACGAACGGCACGATTTTGAAGTACACGGCATTGGCAAAGCCACCGAACGTTATTACCGCGCCGTCACAATTCTCAATGAAGCGGGTAAGGAATATGCTGTTCTTACGCTGCCTTATTCCAAACTGATGAAAGTCAGAGACATCAAGGCGGCGCTGCTCGATGGCACCGGCAGGCAAATTCGCAAGCTCAAAAGCTCCGATTTTGTCGATGTATCGGCTTCCGGCGGCTCTTTCTTCGACGATGTCCGTTTGAAAGGTGTGGATTTGAGCTATACCAATTACCCTTATACCGTTGTTTTTGAATACGAAATGTATTACGATGGCTTGTTATTCTATCCGGTTTGGTCGCCGCAGCCCGAAGCGGGCTTATCGGTCGAGCAATCGAGTTTTGAAGTGAAATTACCGGCGAGTTTAAAATTGCGGTATCATATTGTCAATCAAGCGGGTAAGCCACAGGAAAAAACCAGCGACGGCAAAGCTTACCGCTGGGAAGCCAAAATGCTGGCGGCTTACGATGAAGAGCCTTATGCGCCGCACAATCTGGACGCACCGATGGTACTCACCGCGCCCTATGCGTTTGAAATTGAAGGCTATACGGGTGACATGAGTACCTGGGAATCATTTGGTGAATTTATCAGCAAGCTGAATGCCGGTACGCGCAATTTGCCGGAAGCGACCAAAACCAAAGTAAAACAACTCGTTGCCGACTGCCCCGATGATTATTGTAAAATCCAAAAATTGTATCAGTACCTGCAATCCAATACGCGGTACGTATCTATTCAGTTGGGCATTGGGGGCTGGAAGCCCATGAGCGCAGCGGAAGTAGATGAGTACAAATACGGCGATTGTAAGGCGCTGAGCAATTATTACTGTGCCTTGCTGGAGGCAGCAGGCGTAGAGGGTTTTTACACCTTGATCGGAGCCGGTGAAGGGCGTCGGCTGCGCAAGGATTTTCCGAGCAATCAGTTCAATCACGCGGTTGTTTGTGTACCGCAAGGCAAAGATACCATCTGGGTGGAATGCACCAGCCAGACTGAAGCGCTCGGTTTTTGTGGCACCTTCACCGGCAATCGGGAGGCGCTCCTGATTACACCCAAAGGCGGGAAACTCGTGCGTACGCCGCGTTACCATACCAATGATAACCTGCAAATTCGCAATACGGCGCTTACCATTTATCCGGAGGGCACAGCGGAAGCCAGCATCAGCACCCGCTACACGGGCATTCAGCAGGAGGAAGCCAGCCAGCTTGCCGAGATGCCTCAGCAGAAGCGCCGTGACATTATGTACGAAGCCATTGGGTTGAAAAACTTTGAAATTCAGGAGCATACGTATTCCCGGAAAAAGCAAATATTGCCGGAAGTAGATGAAAACCTGAAGTTGACGCTGCCTGCTTACGTGGGTAAGAGTGGCAAGCGGCTTTTCGTGCAGCCCAACGTGCTATCTCAATGGAAACGCATTCCGCCGACGGACACGCTGCGCAAGCGCGACATTCAGTTTTTCTCCTTTCCGTTTGTGGATTTGGATACCGTCAAAATGCAATTGCCCGCTGGCTTTGGGGTAGAATATTTGCCCGAGCCGGTGCAGGTAAAATCGGCTTTTGGGGAGTATCAGGCAAGCTGTGTGCAGGAGGGCGAGACCCTGGTTTATACGCGCCGCCTGCATTTGAATGCTGACGTGCATGCGAAAGATTTGTACCCGGAATTGATTGAGTTTTGTAAAAAAATGAATAAAGCCGATGCCCGGAAAATTGTATTGGTCAAGCAAGGACCTTGAATTGGCTACCTAACTGCCTGCTATTTTTGATAAGTAAAAGGATTTGTAAAGCGCTATCTACAAATCCTTTTATTTTTACGGTTGATTTTTCACCGTTAAACCTTATAAAATACATGAAGAAGCACACTTTAATGATTGCCATTGGTATAGCTGTACTGCTGTTGGGTTTGTACGCTTTCCGTTTTGCGCAAACAACATATGATTATCAATTGGTTACAACCATCGAATCGGTGGTACCCGGTGGATTGGGGCGCTCCCGAATGATTACCTCCACGGTAGATGGCGCAATGGAGGAAAAAGAAATGAAAAATTTTTTCAGTTTGACCGGTATTAATTTTAAGAATGTAAAGGAAAACGACAAAATGATTACCGACAAAGTGACGGAAATGACCACTAATGGTTGGGAATTGGTAAATGTGACTTCCGGTGTGTATAGCCCTGGGGTAGGTAGCGACGCCGCCAGTGCCGGTGCCGGTATCTTTATCACCCGCTACTTGTTTAAAAAGCAGAAAGGATAAGTTTGGGTAAATACGAATTGAGTGGCGTTTCATTAAATGTGGCACATTTCTGAAATGTGCCACATTATTATAATGCGGGTTAATTTCTTCCCCACAAATTCACAACTGCTTTCTGGTTTGCATAGTTTTTGGTATCATACCAGAACACCACTTTTGATATTACACGTTTATTGCCCGGCAAATCCAGCACCCGCGATTCGCCGTCAGCTGGAATATTTTCGCGTACTTCGAGTTCTTCCACTTCACCATTGCCAAAATGAACGGCTAAACGGTGCAGGTTGATACCACCGCGTTTCACCACCAATTTTAAAGCAGTAAAACGACCTTCTCTCGCGGTTACGGCGATTTCATCTTTATCCAATCCATAGTTGACTTTGCGGCTGCCCAGTAATTCCCATTTTGGCAACAAGTCGGCATTTTTGACAAATGTAAAGGCGCTGAAGGAGCTTGCCACGACCAAAAGTGCAAAAGCGGTCAATAAGGTTTTGATGCTCATCTTACAATCTGATATTACGCAGCGCATAAATTTTGAAAATTGAGTTCATTGACAGTATGACCTTTAAGCTGAGCAAGTTTGTCCCAGGCAGCTTGGAGAGCAGCG
>JBKBWT010000357.1:0-6408 GCA_046314415.1 Saprospiraceae bacterium | reverse complement strand
AAATAATTAATAATAAGGAGTGAATAATTTTATTTCAATCTTTTGCCGATGATAAAACTTAATAAAGTAAGCGCCAGATGTTCGGGATTGCTGGTGCGCAGCAATTGATCTTTAATTACAATTAATTCCAGGAAGAAACGACGGCGATCGAAGAGGCTGGCATAAGATTCATTCACATAAAACATTAAATCATCGAGCGGGGTGCATTCCAGTAAATGATAAGCTTCCGAATGCATATCATATATAACAATAAAGTAAGATGATGCTTTCTCTTGCGGATAGCACATCAGGAATACCGGAAAATCGAAGTATTCGGTTTGCCAAAAGGCAAATAAATTGGCTTCAAACAGCGGATATAAATATTGCTTGGAGGGAATATTATTCTTTTTAAAAACCTGTTGTAATTCATCGAGTTTGCGTTGCATTTTCTGCATTGGCACCTCTTCGAGCGATAATTCTTTGAAAGGCAGCCAGTTATCATTGCTAATATTATAATATTGTACATCGCCGATGCGCAATTTATAATCAAAACGCGGATAACCCGGCACTACATACCCCGGATAAAAATAAGACATATCATGTTGCAGGCAATATTCAATTTCCATTAACATGGTATATAATCCCAGGCTGTAATCACTATAAGTCGGATCATAAATACCCAGAATACTCGCCGCACTGTCCTTTCCCACATCAAAAAAACTAAGCGCTACCAGGCGGCTACCGTCATATACATTTACTTCATAAGTTTGAAAAATATTATATTCTTCGCCATCCAATAAGGATTCTTTGAGCGTGGGGGCCAGCATACCTGGAAAGGAAGCTTTATAACGCTGATACAGTTGCTCTTTTTCGTAAGTGAGTTGTGATTTGGTAAAACTGGCAGTAAACCGCTCATTATTACGGCGTAATATCTTACGTAAACTTTTACTATAATTATAATGCTTTAGTGCTAGCCGCACCCAGATAGCGGAGTAAAACTGATCACCGAAGCACAAAAAATGGGTCGTGAAGATGCTTTGTCCCATACGATACCAACCCCGTGCCAGGTAGGCATCCAATTCTTCAGTAAGGAGATGTTCAGGGTAGTGCTTTTCGGCAAACATTCGCAAGAATTCTGAAACTTTAAAATAAAAAAACATTTATGCTGTTGCAACGTTCAAGCGCAAGCTAAGATTAAAGTATGAAATTTGAAATTTTATAAGCAGGTTTTCAGACTTAAAAACGCGGGTTTTTCCAATTTCTTACAATTTGCCATATAATTCTCCGCCTTTTGCAAATAATTGATCTACCCGACGCACCACTTCGGCATCCGGAATCAATGGTGGCGCGTGGTGTGGCTTGATGCGGGCATCAATCACCAACGGACCACGGCAGCCCCAGTGTTTATGCTCTGTATAACTATTTACGCCATGTATATCATGGGAAGGATTCGCCCGGGTAAAGGTGGTCCACACAAAGTTATTTACATTTGCCGCTGTAAAATGGCTGTCATCCACGATTAAAATCAGTGGAATGTGTTGTAAATCAAAAGCTTGTAAATGATTGGTTAATTTATTACAATCATCATAACTCGCCTCGCCGGTAAAAGCATTGGCTTGAATGGCTAAAATACCTTTTTGAACAAAAATGGGATGGGAAAAGCCCGCCGGTAAGCTAAAATTAACGGGTAATTCCGATTTCAATTCGCGTTTTTTATCGCCGCAGCAAGCAATTACGACTTTAGAACCTGCATTCCAGCCACTGCCGGAGTAATCCAGCGTGTCAATCGTCGTTTTAGTTTGAAAATGCAAATCGCGGGTCCAATCCACCCGTTCTAAAATATGATTAAAGAAATAGGGAATATTTTTAGTCGTTAAATTTGGATCGTCGCCCTTTGCCGCAATGAATAAAAATTTGGCAAGGGAAGTTTGCCCCGAACCTATAATTCGATTGGCTTGGGTCAGGATTTCTTCGGGCTTGCGCTCGCGGAAGGGCATGTAACGCTCGCTGCCGATGGCTAATAACAAAGGATGCACGCCTGCCGCATCTACCGCATTGATCTCAGAAACGCCCGGAAATTCCTGCGGGGTGAGTTGTTTTACAATTTTATGAATCAAATAGCCAAAACTGGAGTCCTCCGCGGGCGGACGACCGACCACCGTAAAATGCCAGATCGCATTCTTGCGGTAATACACGTTTTCGACTTCCAGCACCGGAAAATCATGTTGTAAGCTGTAATACCCCAAATGATCGCCAAAAGGTCCTTCGGGTTTTTTCTCGCCTTTGCGAATGATACCGGTTATAACAAAGTCAGCATCAGCAGATAATACATGATTATTGTCCCATACATAACGAAAGCGCCGACCATTTAATAATCCGGCAAACGTCATTTCCGACAAGCCTTCCGGTAAGGGCATAATGGCAGCAAAAGCATGGGATGGTGGTCCGCCTACAAAAATCGAACAACGAAACGGCTCTTTACTTTCATTATATAAAGTATGATGTACCCCAATACCGCGGTGAATTTGATAATGCATACCCACCTCTTTATTAAGCAGATACTCATTGCCAGAAAGCTGAATACGATACATGCCGATATTCGACTGCATCATATTTTTATTGCCCGGCGGCAGGGTAAATACCTGTGGCAAAGTGACGAAAGCCCCGCCATCCATGGGCCAGGACTTCACCTGTGGCAATTGATCAATCGTGGTTTTACCATATAAAATCGGTGCGCCAAAACGCTGGCGCAGCGGCAGTGCGGTTAAAGCCGTGAAGGGCGTTTGTAAATAACGGGTCGGATTTTTAATAAAATTCGCCGGATCGGCTTTTAATTCAATGACTTTTTGCACTTTTTCGATCGTGTGCCGAAATAAAAATTCCGTGCGCTCAAAGGTGCCATACAAATTAGATAAGGCGGGAAACGGGCTGCCTTTTACTTTTTCAAATAAAATAGCGGGACCTTGTGCTTCAAACACCCGGCGATGAATCTCCGCCATTTCGAGATTCGGATCTATTTCAGCTTTAATGCGAAGTAGTTGTCCGTGCTTTTCCAGGTCAAGCACAGCATCGTGCAAACTCTTGTAACTCATGGTGTTCTGGTTGAGTGGGTTTCTGGTACCACCAACCGAGAAACATTAACAAATAAGGATTTTGAAGGTTGCGATTACTTTGTCACCGCATTGCTATTTCCGATGGGTAACTCCTGAATGTAATGTAATTTCGCTGTCCGATATTTAGTTTTAGACAGCATATCTTTAAAATTTTTAATCGTATTAATCGGACCCTTATCAATTGCCATATTGACGACCCAATCAGGAATAGAACCGCCGGGATCACTCACCAAATGATATTCTACCAGAGACTTTTGCACTGTGAGGGGCGTGATGTGCCAATTAATGGATAATTTTGGTAATCTTACAATCCCTTTTTCCTGCGGGAGATAATTATAATTTCCGGTTACTTTGACAAAAATTTCTTTCGTTTGTTCGTCTTGCCAAAGTTTGCTGTGCCCAATAAAATCGCGGTCATTCATCGGAAAAGGAAAAGCAACACGGCTATAATAATAGCTTTCTGTCTCCGATATCCGCTTCAGCAAGCGAGCTTCCGCACAATTATAAATCCACTCCGGGAAAGCCGGCACGTCTTTTAATGCGGTGACAATATTGGATAAGGAAGCATTGGCGATGAAACGTACTTTGATTTCTTTAATATCGGAGCTTTCGCTATTACGCATAAATACTTGAAGATCAGCTACTTCTTTCTTGAGCTTCCATTCGGTATTTTTAGATTGCGCAAAAAGCAGGCTTTGTGCTAACAAGCACAGCAGGGTGAAATAAACCTTCATAAACGAACGAGTGATTAGAGAATTTTTATTCAAACACGTGAGCGCGCCGGTTGTTTTATATTTTAAAAATTTAACAGGAATAGAGCTATAATATGCTACGTTAATTATTATATAAGTGCATCAAATTTAAAATTAATATAAATTGTAAGTAATTTATTTTGTTTTTATTACATCATTTACCGCAGGTATATCTTTGATATAACTTAGCTCGACATTTTGGTATTTAGGCTGTTGTAATAATTTTTTAAATGCCTGCATCGATTGAATTGGACCTTTGTCTATCACCTTGTTAATCAGCCAAGTAGGGATATTTCCACCCGGATCACTCGCCATTACATAATGTATTTCGACGTGGTTAGCCGAAAGTGGTCGGAGTTGCCACTGCACCGCTAATTTCGGGATGCGGATGTATTTTCGGGTTTTCGGCAAATAATCGGGTAGGTTTGACATCAAGATCGTCACTTCACCGGTACGCTGGTCTTGTCGCAGTTTGGTTCTGGTAATAAAATCACGATTTTGCATTGGGAAGGGAAACTCGATTTTACCATACGTAATCGCCTCAGTATGTGACACTTGATCCAGTAATCGGGCTTCCGTACAAGCGTACACCCACGCTGGCGCTGATTCCACATCGTTGATAATGGCGACAATGCTGCTGAGCGTAGCTTCCACCGTACACTTCACTTTGATTTCCTGTACCTTGCCTTCTTCCGGCGTGCGTGCGTACACCTGCAAATCGTCTATTTTTTTGCGCAGCTTCCATTCCTTTTGTGCAGATAAATGCGGCAGCAATAGCAGCCCCGCCGCTAGCAAGCATAATGTTTTCATGGTTTTGGTTTTTGGGTAAATAGGGTAGAGCGTAGAAGGTATAAGGTAGAGGGTAGAGAGACACCTCAATCTTAATCTCAACCTCAATCTTAATCTTAACCTCAATCTCAACCCTTCCTTCTTTATTTATTGCAATGAGAGCGAAAATGTTCGTAAATTTGTAGAATAATGTGCCAATTTGCTAATTTGCTGATGTGCCGATGTCGCACTGAAATCAGGTAAATATGGAATTAAAAGAGTTACATATTAAAAATTACAAACTATTTAAAGACCTGGAAATTTCAAAATTAGGTCAGGTCAATCTCATTACCGGCAAGAATAATACCGGCAAAACGATTTTGCTGGAAGCGCTGCGGATATGGGCGAGCGAGGGCGACGCGAGTGTGATTAATAATATTATTTGGAAAAGAGGAGATTGGGATGAGGGGTCAGAAGAAAAAACATATAAATCTTTATTTTATAATCGCGAAATTAATATTACACATCATCCATCTCGTAAAGAACCACTAAAAATTAAAGGTAATATTGATATTGATAATGTGGATATAATTGCTACGGAGAATTCAAATAAATATGTTGAGTTTTTAGCTAGAAAAAAGAAGCCACATTTTGAAGAAAAAGATATAAAAAATACAATTAATCAAAAGATTGGTAATAAAGAACATCCTCAAGACAAAGCCATTTTCGTGCCCGCCAGCATTGATTTTGATAATAAAAAACTCTGGGCAAATATTGATTTAACGGATAAGAAGGACATTGTTATACAAATATTACAAATTATTGAGCCGAGTATCATAGATTTGGGCATTATTGATAATGTCGCGCGCGTTCGCACTAAAAATTCTAAAATACCTGTTCCCCTCAAAAACTTCGGCGAAGGCTTGAATCGCCTGCTTACCATTGCCATGGCGCTCGTATCGGCGGAGGATAATTTGTTGTTGATTGATGAAATTGATACGGGGTTGCATCATTCGGTATTGGAAAAACTCTGGGAAGTTATATTTAAATATGCAGATGAATTAAAAACTCAAGTATTTGTGACTACCCACAGTTGGGATTGTATTTCTGCTTTTTCTTATGTGTATAATAAAAATGAAAAAAATAGAGCAATGGGTAATTATTTCCGGTTGCGGAGGAGTCGGGAAGATGCAGCTATCATTGAACCGGTTTATTATTCAAATGAGGAATTGGAAGACGCTTTGATGAGTAATATTGAAACGCGCTAAACCCATGAAACAAAGATTGATCGTAGAAGGTGTAAATGATTTTCATGTCATAAAAAACCTTGCAAATAAAAGGCTGCCGGTAATTGATTTTGGTTTTGAAAATGAGCGGAGGTTAAAATCATTTTTTGTGGTTGCGGGTAGCAAGGAAGAATTGAAAAGCAAGTTTGAATTAACTTTTGAAGAGGCGGATATTCAAAACATTGGGATAATCATTGATGCGGATGAAACGGGTGCGGTGGCAACCTGGCACTCTATCAAAAGAATTCTGGAAAAAGAAGGATATCAGAATTTGCCAACTCAACCGATGCTTGAGGGTACAATTATTTTTGGTGTTAATAAACCTAAAATTGGCATCTGGATTATGCCTGACAATCAATCAGCAGGCTATTTGGAATATTTTTTAGCAAGTTTAATTCCTGATGAGGATAATTTATTGCCGCTGGTTCGTCAAAATGTGCAACATTTGTTGGATAATCAAATCAATCGTTTCACCGAAATACGCCGACAAAAAGCGGAAATCCACACCTG
>JBKBWT010000356.1:0-6446 GCA_046314415.1 Saprospiraceae bacterium | reverse complement strand
ATGATGATAACGGCGACGATGATGATGACAACGGCAATAATGGTGCTTTACCGAATAATGTGGCTAATTACATTAGAAATAACTACGCCGGCTACCGCATTGACAACTGGCACAATGAAGATCTGTGTGATAGTCGCCTTGTGTTAAAAGTAGAATTGGAAGATGGTCCGGGACCTGATCTGGATTTGTACTTTAACCCCGCAGGTGAATTCCTTTTTGCGGCTAAAGAGATCAAAACCAGCGATTTGCCTAGTGCGGTGCGCAACGCCATTACCACAAATTTCCCCGGTTACCGAATAGACGACGATAAAAGTGAACGCTTTCAACTCTCCAATGGCAGCTTCCAATATAAAGTAGAACTGGAGCGCAATTCGGGTTCGGATATTAAAGTGATTTTTGATGCTACTGGTGCACTGCTTTGCAGAAAGAGTTAATAACAAATTTGCAATAAGCAAGTGTAAATTTGAAATTGCCAACTGCTCAGGAACAATGATATAATAGATGCTTTTTTTAGAAATCATACACGCAGCAGTATTTCGCTTTGGCAAAATACTGCTGTTGCTTTTTTAGTGCCTGATAAGACTCTTCGAAAATTAAAACCCTTGATTTTAAAGGGTTCCGATGAAAATATTGTCTTTCACGGGCAAATTGTTGGCACCAACCAAGCGACCGTTGGCACTCACGCGCAATTTGTTGGGGGCAACGAGCATACTGTTGGAGCTAACCAAGCGATCGTTGATACGCACGAGCAATTTGCTGGGGGCAACAAAATGATTGTTGGCACCCACGGGCGAATCGTTGGCACCCACGAACAAATCGTTGGTACCAACGCGCAAAACGGTGGGGGCAACAAAGCGCCTGTTGGCAGCGAATTTGGCTTAGAAAAAGCGGCTGAACCGGCTATCAACCATGTATTTTTAAAATAAAAAGCTACCCACACCATTGCAGGTAGCTCTATCAGACAGAATAATGCGGATCGTAATACCGAATTAAGCAGCAAGCCGGTTTGTGCTATACTGCTGCGCTAAATATGCTTCCCAGGTAGTGGATGCCAGGGCGCGGTTTTCGGGGCAAGTCAGGTAGCCTTTCGCAATCGTATGCATCAGTTGTCCAATGTTTGGCAGAGGCAAAATTGGTTTAGAAACGCCCTGATATTGTTGCCACAATCGCACCATTGTCCCCATATCCAATACTTCCCGACCGCCGAGATTTAACACCCGATTTTGGGCATTGCCTTCGGCAATTTGTACTAATGCGTGGGTAACAGCCTCTAAACTAATGGGTTGTATTTTTAATTTTTTGGGCACCAGTCCAATCGGCAGGCGCATCAATTGCCCGATCATAAAATCAACAAATTCGTGAAATTGGGTCGCCCGTAAAATGGTATAAGGTATGCCGCTCGCTTGCAAGAGCTGCTCGGCTTCCCATTTTGACCGATAATACGGCAAAGGCACTCTATCCACGCCTACAATTGAGATGTAAATGAGGTGTTGCACCTGCCTCATACGGCTTGCCTCCATAAGATGACGCATCATCGTTACTTCCGGCATTTCTTTGCCCCTACCGCCGGGCACGCTGGCAAGATGAATCACGGTATCCACGCCGATTAAGGCTTCGTGCAAACCTTCGCCGGTTAACAGGTCCGCACGTTTCCAGGGCAATTTTGTGATAGGCGTTACATCGGTGTAAGATTGGGTCCGTTTTCCAGTACGGCTGACTGTTAAAAAGTCGAGGTGATTCTGTTGGAATGCGCGGACGAGCGTAGTACCCAGTACACCCGTGCCGCCGGTAATTAATGCTTTGTTCATAATCCTTCATTTTTGATTTGGCACGAAGACAAAGCAGGGGGATTTTTGTGACAAGATTTTTGATTTTTTTTCGCCAGACTGAAAATAAACATTTAGCAGCGCTTACTTCATGTAAAGTATGTCCACCAGGTGCGCCAGTTTTTCAGGGTTGCGAATAATGAAAAGCCGGGCAACGCCTTCGTTTTCCGTTTCGATAATGGTAATTGCGTCGAGTTGCTGATCGGCACGGCGATAGGTCGCTAGCGCAGGCGAGCCATTGACCATAACAGGTTTTACCTCCAGTTGTAATAAGTTTTTGTTCGCTAAGCCACGATAGAATTTTTCCGCCACAAGCTTCCCAAACAAAGGATTAATCGCCGCCAATACCTTACCGCCTCCATCGGAGTAAATCACAATATCTTCTTTCAGCAACTGAATAAACGTGTCGAGATCGCCGGAAATACTGGCTTGGGTAAAAGCCTCCAGTAATGCCTGCTGGTGCTGGGTACTGCTAACAAAACGTTTTTTGGGCTGCCCGATTTTTTCTTTCGCCCGATGATAGAGTTGACGAGCATTGGCTTCATTGATGTCTAATGCCGTTGCAATCTCCTGATAATCAAACTCGAAGCTCTCCTTCAGCAGGAAGATCGCTCGTTCGGTCGGGGTCAGTTTTTCCAAGAGCAGCATAAAGCTATAAGACAAATCCAATTGCGCTTCCACCTGGCGGTGCGCATTTTCAATCACCGGCTCGGGCAGCCAGGTCCCTTTGTAACTTTCGCGGCGGCGCTTGGCTTCGACTAAATAATTCAGCGAACGATTGGTAACGGCTTTGGCGAGGTAAGCTTTCGGATAAGTAATAGATTCAGATTGTTGAATTATCAAATTGGTAAGTACTTCTTGTACAATATCTTCGCTCGCCACTACTTCGCCGGTCATTTGGTAAGCAATCGAAAATAGCAGGCTTTGGTATTGTTGGATGATTTCGCTGGTGTTCATCGGCAAAACTCTTGCCTTGCAATTTGTTAAAAAAATACCAGATTTAAAAATAAAAATAGCTATCCACTTACGCGAATAGCTATTTAGCAAATGTCATATTATCGTTATGTTGTAATATTATTATAATAACTTATGCTTTAGGAATGTCTTTTTTGTTCTCCGGCAATTTTTTGAAATGCTCCGAGCCATCCACTTCAATATTCAAATCATTTAAATCGCTGAATTTCAATAGCCCTTCGAGACTGAGCAGCACAAATTCATCGTTGCCGCTCACCAGCAAAATCAAATCGGTAATCGTATCCCCTTTTTCACGGATGAGGAACTGAATATTTTGCCCATTGTCTTTCACCATAAAAAGATCCTCGAACGCATCCTGCTTGATACTTTTTACCAGATTATTATATTCCTGCGGCGATACCAGATTGCCATTATCCATCGTCAAAATGCGCAATTGAGAAATTTTTCTGAGCAAGCGCTTCGCTTCGGGGTCTTCGTCGCTGAAACGTGCTGCCAACTTGATGAGCCAGCCTTGCAGTTGAATATCCTCCACCCCTTCCAGGTGCTTGTACTTGTCATAAAAGGTTCTAATCGCCTTGGTTTGGGCAAAACTCAGCCCGGCAACGCCCAGCAGCGCTGCAATCAGCAGAATTCTTTTCATGGTGTTGGAATTTTTATTTTTCTTAATTGTTATTGGTTAACTGGGCGAAGTAAAATGTCCTGACAACTGTTAACCAATCCCGATTTACGCTTGTGGTAATTTTTCCTTTTTGCGTTTGGCTTTCTTCGCTTTTTCTTTTTCCGCCTGGCGGGTCTCATCATTAATCGGCAGATCATCGAGGAATACGTCAATCAATTCCTGCACATCTTTCATGCGAATATTGGATTTCATATGAAAAAAAACGAACTCATCTGCCTCGCTCACCATGAAGACCAATTCGCGGAACTTATTGTTTTTCTTGATCTTACCAATGATATTGACCGTCGTTTCGCCATCGTGCACGTAGATGAGATCGGAGAATCCGCTGCGCCGACTTTCACTAACAAAATTACTGACATCCGCAGCCGGAATCGGGTTGTTATCTTCCGCAATCATCAGGCGTAATTTCTTTACTTTACGCCCAACTTTCAGCATGGCTTTGGTTTCTTCATTTCTGGTAATATCATGCGCGATCCCCGTTCCTACCCAAATCAGCCAGCCGGGAATTTTGAAATTGCGCACGTTTTCCAGGCGTTTGTGCTGGCGATAGAATTCTACTGCCGGGCGCTGTGCTGCAACATTATGATATGTCAATGTAATAAGTGTTAAAACAAACAAGAGTGATTTCATGACTGGAGATATTATGATGATAAAATTAAATAACCCCGGGGATTTGATCTACTAAATAAGACTAAATGCAGGCACGAACCGACTAGTGTTCTTCAATGGTTTTGGCTAATTTGGTGATTTTATTCAAATCAATTTTGCCCACAAAACTAATCAGCACAAAATCATCGTCGTTGCCGCCGGCTAAGAGGAAAAATTCTTCAAATACGCTGCCTTCACTACCTGCCGCTTCCTTTACATAAAATTCTACATTTTCGCCATCTTTATCGCGTACTGTCATTAATATCTCATATTCATTGGTATTAATTTTTGACTTCGCTTCCTTGTAATATTTGAGCGGCGTTACATCGGTAGTAAGAATTCGCAAGCCCCGTAAATCCTTGGCAATTTCCATGATGGCGCGGTCTTCGGCATCATCCATGCCTTCGATATTAAGCTTGTCCATCATTTGAAACAACTTGGGACTAATGTACACCACTGTAAAGTTATTGTCATTTACATACTGGGAAAAGTACTTGTCAATGGCGTTTGTCTGGGCAAAAAGGGCTGCACTGAGGCAGTTTAGTGTAATAAATAGCATTGCAATTTTTAAAAATTTCATGGTATTTAGTATTTTTTAAAATTTTATAATAAAATAAACAGTCGGGAATAAATTATTTTTTATTTCCTATTTGGTATTTAGCATCAAAAAAAGACACCAAATAATAAATTAATTTAGTACTTCATTCATTTTTCTCACTTTCATTACTTCCTGAGCAGCTTTTTCCGCGCCATCATTTAGTTCGGTCGAAACTTTTTGTAAAGAAGTCTTCAAAACCTGATAGGCTTCTTCGGGTGTCTCTGGCTCAAATTTTGACCAGTCAATGGCTTCCGCCACTTGTGCTTCCGGCGCCGGCTGTATTTTGGGCAGTAGCCACCATACGCCCGCCGCTAATAATAGCACTGCGGCTGCCCGCGCCAACCAGGTACGCATGGATACGACACGCAGGCGAGGCGATTCGGTTTGTGCCAATTGTGCCAGCAAGCGCGCATCGAATTCAACATTTAGTTTACGTTCGCGTTCCTGATCAAAAAATTGAAATAAAGGCTGATAGGATTGCAGGGAAGGATGAACATCTGTACCCTGAAAATACTGCTGCAACTGGGTTTCTTCCTGCAAAGAGGCTTCGCCCGCAAAGTATTTCTCCAACAGCGAGGTTATAATGTTATAGTCCATACGACTCGGTTTTTAGCAAATGTTCTTTAATATATTGCCGGGCACGAAACAGGTTGATTTTCACCTGATTCATTGGCATGTCCAGCACTTCACCTATTTCATCATACGTTAGTCCTTCAATATCACGCAGTTGCATCACCTGGCGATGTTTATCCGGCAAGCACTGCATTAATTGGCGAATGCGAGCGATCTGGTCTTCCTGGGTGGTTTGTTCCTCAGGGGTGGCTTCGTCGCTGCGCCAGTCAAAATGTTCCGGGAGGCTACCGGTACGAGCGTACTTGGAGCGCATTTTATCCAATGCCAGATTTTTGGTCATTTTCATCGTCAGCGCTTGCATATTATCCACCTCGTGCCAGGTATCGCGGCGTTGCCAGATTTTCACCAGCACTTCCTGCACCACATCCTCCGCCTCAGGGGCGTTGTTCAGGAGGCTATACGCAAAGCGGTACAGCTTGTCCTTGTAAGGTAGAATGTGTTTTTGAAAGTGCTCCAAGCTCATTTTTTGGTATCGAGTGCTTTGTTATTTGTTTTGAGTTTCTAAAAGCCAGACGATGCAAAGGAAAGTTTGTTACAGCAATTTTGAAATTTTTTTTGATTATTGGTTATTATCCATTAGTTATTGGTGATTTGTTATTTGGTATCTGTTATTGCTGGTGCATGTGAATGGCTTACCATACTATTTAAAGAATTGCTAAACCAATAGAATTTTGCAACTAACTATGGGTTTTAAACGTATTTTTGCATGAGTAAAATCAGGCGACTGCCTTTACGTATGATAAAAATTATTGATCGGTTATTGCTCAAAAGTTTTGTCGGACCTTTTGCCGTCACGTTTTCCATTGCGATCTTCTTCTTTTTGATGCAGACGCTGTGGTTTTACATTGATGACATTGTGGGCAAGGGCTTGGGCTTTTTTTTCATCATAGAATTATTGGCATATAAATGCGTGAGCTTAATTCCAATGGCGCTGCCTCTGGCAATCCTCATTTCCTGTGTAATGGTGATGGGCGGCATGGCGGAGCACTATGAATTATCCACGATGAAATCAGCGGGCACGCGGCTGCTGCGCATTATGCGACCTTTGATTTTTGTGGGCATTCTGTCTTCTTTATTGTCTTACTAT
>JBKBWT010000355.1:0-6450 GCA_046314415.1 Saprospiraceae bacterium | reverse complement strand
GCGGCGGCAATGTATCGCTGCGCAAGGTGCTGGTAGTCGGGCAGTTTTGTATTTCGATTATTTTAATAAGCTGTACCGGCATTGTATTCCAGCAATTGCGCTATATGCAAAACAAGTCGCTGGGTTTTGATAAAGAGCACGTGATAACCCTCCCCTATTACGGTACCGTGGGCGAACGCTGGGAGGCGTTCCGCAATGAATTGCTAGCCAACCCGAATGTAAAACAAGTAGGGCGCTCGCTACTCGTGCCCTCCAATCGCTTGCTAAACTCCTCCGGCACGGCGCAGACTGAGGTGGGCGATTCGCTGATGACGTCGTCGGAAACGCTGTACATGGTATTTGCCGACCACGATTTCTTCCCAACTTATGGCATTGACTTTGCAGGCGGTCGCAATTTTTCACGTGAGTTTAAAACCGACGATTCTACTGCCTTTATCATCAATGAAACAGCCATGCGCATGATCGGCTGGCAAAACCCGGAGGACGGCGTGGGCAAACCCTTTGAATACGGCGGTCGCCGCGGGAGGCTCATTGGCATTGTGAAGGATTTCAATTTTGAATCGCTGCATTCCAATATCAATCCGATTGTATTTTTTATGCCCGATGGCGGTAACAATTTCACTGATATTTCAATCAAAATAGACGGCAATCATATTCCAACTGCGCTGGGGCACATTGAAAAAATCTGGCAGCAGTTTCTACCCGACTTCCCTTACCAATACACTTTTGTGGACGAAAGTTTTGGTCAATTGTACGAAGCCGAGCAACGGCAAGGACGCCTGTTTACAATCTTTTCCGGCATTGCCATCTTCATTGCCTGCCTCGGATTGTTTGGTTTGGCGGCGTTTGCCACTTCACAGCGTGTAAAGGAAATCGGCATTCGTAAAGTACTGGGTGCAAGTGTGGGCAACATTGTAGCCCTGATTTCCAAAGATTTTGTGTGGCTGGTGCTAATTGCAGCGGTAATCGCCGTGCCGGTAGCCTGGTACGCCATGAGCAACTGGCTGGCAGATTTTGCCTATCGCATCGCCTTGCCCTGGTGGATGTTTGCGCTGGCAGGCTTCTTAGCTTTGTTGGTAGCCCTGGGAACGGTAAGTGCGCAAGCCGTGCGGGCGGCGGTAAGCAACCCGGTGAAATCCTTACGGAGTGAGTAGTTGAGCAATTAAGTTTAGAAAATTATATTTTGAACCGAGTGACGGACTTCGAGCGAGTTACTCGGTTTCATTTTTTATACAAAAGCTGTATAATGAATTGTAATTTGGATTGTATCTCATTCAACTACAAAACTCAATTCCCTATGCTTTGTAATTATCTCCGCTCCACGTATATAATATACGCTTTTTTTATTATATTTCATGAGATATAAAACAAAATATCTGTAATATGATATTGTTATAAAATAAATGTATTAAAAGCGGATAGTGAAGGTAGTGTACTGGTTAGGAAACGATTCTACGCGGATGGTGGCGCGATGTAATGCCAGAATTTTACGCGTGTAGCTAAGTCCAATCCCTGAGCCGTGCGGCTTCGTTGAATAAAATGGAATGAATATTTTGTCCAGTGCGGGCGTGATGATGCCACTGCCATTATCGCTTATTTTTATAATCGGACGCTGATGCTCGCCGACCATTGCAATTATCTGAATTTCAGGATTTTGAATAGGCTCCAAAGCTTCTGTCGCATTTTTAATTAAATTGATGAGCGCTGCTTCCAGGAGTTCGCGGTCTGCCTGTAGGCTAAGATCCGGCGGATTTACATTTACTTGTAAGTGAATATTTTTATTAATCAACTCGGTTTGATACAATTTTATGATATTTTGTAATAATTCAGTGATGTTTACCGTGGTAAAATGTGGTTCGGGAATGCGCGTGAACGTGCGGTAAGCCTGCACCAGCCGCAACAGCGCGTCGCTGCGACGTTGAATAATGTGCAAGGCATCCGAAAGATCAGCACAATCTTCTGCACTCAGACTGGCTTGCTGCACAATGGGCAACATGGTATGCACGGTGGAAGAGATGGGCGCAATAGAGTTGACAATTTCGTGTGTGAGCACGCGGGTGAGGTTCTGCCAGGCTTCCATTTCGGTGCTTTGCAGTTCATTTTGAATATTTTTGAGCGAGACGATGCGGTAGCGCTGATCGCGCTTTTTAAATTCGGAAACCGTTATTGAGAGGGATTTTTCGTCCGATTGATACCGGATCAGGGCGTTTTCATTATTCGGCGTTTGTAATAACGCCTGATGAATAACCGGATTAATATTTTCAAAATCCTTGATATTTTGTAAATGATTGGCATTCAATAATTGCTTTGCAGCGGTATTAATGGTAATAATTTCGCCATTCTGATTAAAAACCAATAAGCCGTGTGCTAAATGTTGTACGATAGATGCTAAATATTGCAAGGTCGCTTCCTGCTCTTCCCGAATAGTTTGAAATGATTGCATTACATTATTCATCGCCGTTGCCAATTCCTGAAAAGAATCCTGATGAAACTTGGTTGGAAAGGAACGGGTAAAATCACCGTAACGAAAAGCTTCAAAAAAAGAAGTGAGGCGTCGGTTGGTTTGATTTACATAACGAATCAATTCATAAGTTTGTAAAATCACCAGACCAGCAAAAACAATCGGCGTTATCTGATACATGGATTCCAGCCACAGCCAAGCCAGCAGCAGCATAGCGCCGGTAAGTAAGCTAATTCGAAGTACTATATTAATATAAAACACTTTATACATTTATTTTTAACATTATATTATATAAATAATGTAGTGATTTCAAAAAATGTGCCACATCTAATGAAATAGATTACAACCCGTATTTTTCCAGTCGTCGATATAAGGAAGCGCGGGTCAAGCCCAATTCTTTAGCTGCCTGTGTAATATTACCATCATATTTTTTTATAACTTTGCGAATAACGGCTTTTTCCAGTTCTTCGAGGTTAAATTCGTCCAGAGCAGTATCTGCGCGGGTTTCGGTGGCTTTTCCTTTCAAAGAGAAAGTAAAATCGGAGGTTTCCAGCGTATCACTTTCGCTCATAATTACCGCCCGTTCTATCATATGTTGCAATTCCCGTACATTGCCAGGGAAAGGATACTTCTGCAAACGGCTGAGCGCTTCAGCGCTGAGTTGGCGAACGGGTTTGCGGTATTTTTTAGCATAATACTGGGTATAATATTTCGCCAATAATGTAATATCTTCCGGGCGCTCGCGTAAAGGCGGTAAATGGATTTCAATGGTATTAATCCGATATAATAAATCCTGGCGGAATTCATTTTTATTTACCATTTCATATAATGGCATATTCGTGGCACAAATCAGGCGGATGTCCACCGGGCGACTTTGATTGGCGCCAACCCGCGTGACGTGCCGCGTTTGCAAAACCGTTAACAGCTTGGATTGCAGGGCAATAGACAAATTGCCGATTTCATCAAGAAATAAGGTACCTCCCGAAGCCACCTCGAAGCGCCCGGGACGATCCTCGCGAGCATCGGTAAATGCCCCTTTGACGTGCCCGAATAATTCACTTTCGAACAAACTCTCGCTCAACGCGCCCACATCCACGCGCACAAACACCTCTTTCGCCCGCAAAGAATGCCGATGAATCGCTCGCGCCACCAGTTCTTTGCCGGTGCCATTTTCGCCCAGAATCAGCACATCAGCATCGGTTTTTGCTACTTTTTCAATTTGTTTAAATACTTGTTGCATGGCAGGGCTGATGCCGAGTAATTCACTAAATTGTAAAGATAAATCCTTGTCATTCAATTGGTTTTGCTGTAATAATTTTTCAATTTTTAAGCGAGATTGGCGTAAATTTAATGCGGCTAATAAAGTAGCAATCAATTTTTCATTATTCCAGGGTTTTATTACAAAATCGGTTGCCCCGGCTTTAATCGCGCGCACCGCCATTTCCACGTCGCCGAAAGCCGTGATGAGAATAACGCTCACCGTGGGGTCCAGCTCCATAATTTTATCCAGCCAAAGAAAGCCTTCATAGCCGCTGCTGACATCCTTGGTAAAATTCATATCCAGTAATATTACATCATAATTGAAATGATGTAATAAACGCGGCAAATTTTCAGGATTTTTTTCCAGATCAACTTGGGCAAAATGCTGCTTGAGCAGCAGGCGCGCGGCTTGCAGCAAGTCTTCGTTGTCATCGACAATTAGAATATTTCCGGTTTTCAATAATTTCCGTTTTTATTAAATGTTACTTTTTTATGCGTATTGCAAAAATTATACCTTTTATAAAAGAAATTGAAAATTAAGCATTTAAATTGAAAGCATGGAAAAAACTGTGTCCGATTTCGGACAGTGTTTGTTCGGAAGCGGACAGCATTTGCTTTAAAATATATTGATTTTCAATAGTTTACAAATCTGAACTTATTCTGGCACAGGCATTGTAAAAACCATAGCGGACGAATGCCGCTCCGCTTAATTGATTTACTGTGAAAGAATTCTAATAAAATTAGAACGATCATAAATATGATGTTATGTTAAAAAATTATATCAAAATCGCCTGGAGAAATTTACTAAGAAATAAAATTTCTTCCTTTATTAACATCGGGGGGCTGGCAGCCGGTATGGCGGTGGTGCTGCTCATTGCACTTTATGTGCTGGATGAGTATAGCTACGACCGATTCCATAAAAATTTTCCATATATTTTTCGAGTGGTAGAAACCCAGCAACAAGCCGATGGCTTTCATCCGGTGGCAGTGACGCCCGGACCATTGGCACCCGCCTTAAAGACTGATTTTCCTGAAGTGGCGGCTACTGCCCGTATTGGACGCTGGGCTGGATTGTTACAATATGAGGAGCAAAGTGCCGAGTCTAAAGATATGCTCATTGTGGATAAAGCTATTTTTCAAATATTTGATTTTCAATTTATTAAAGGAAATGTAAAATCTTCATTTGATACGCCCGAAGAAATTATTATCACTGAAACGATGGCAACGCTCTTTTTCGGGAATGACTGGCAGCATAAAAATATTTTAGGGCAAACCCTTATACTCAATGATTTTCAAAAAATACCACTGAAATTAGTAGGCGTTATTAAAAATTTACCTGGTAATTCACACCTGCAAGCCAATGTTTTACTGCCTTTTAAATATCTGGAAAAATATGATACTCCAAATACTGATAAATGGAATAGTAATAATTATCATACTTATCTACAACTTAAACCTGAGACCAATATTACATCATTTGAGCAAAAAATTGCGAATTATTTAAAAAAATATGATACTGGCATAGCTGTAACTTTACAATTACAGCCGCTTTCCAAGATTTATTTACAATCCAAATTTGATTTTCAGACCGATTGGGGCAAGCGAAGTGATATTTTTTACGTCTATCTTTTCACTACAATCGGATTTATTATATTATTAATTGCTGTATTTAATTTTATCAATCTGGCGACAGCACGCGCCACGCAGCGCGCCCGCGAGGTCGGCGTCCGCAAAGTCGTTGGCGCACAACGCTACCATTTAGTGTATCAATTTTTAGGCGAAGCCTTACTCACCGTGAGTTTGTCCACGTTGTTAGCCCTCGTCATTGCTGAGTTGTTATTACCGATACTGAATGAATTGGCAGGCAATCAATACATCATTCCTTTCACACAAGCGGTTTTTTGGATAATAATATTATTGTTTTCGATTATATTAACTTTATTTGCAGGGATTTACCCGGCATTTATTTTATCTTCTTTCCGTCCGGTCAATGTTTTGAGAGGCTTTTTTGCGATTCGTTCGGGTAAACTTTTTCGTCAATCGCTGGTGGTCGGGCAATTTATGCTTTCTATAATCCTTGTTATCAGCACTTTAGTAATATATCGGCAATTATTATACATGCAGCATAAAAAACTAGGTTTTGAACAGGAACAATTATTATATGTAAAAATAAAAGGGGATTTAAAAGGCAAAAGTTATTTACTAAAAGAAGCTTTTACCAACATTTCCGGGGTAATGGCGGTGTCGGCTACGACGAATAATTTAGTGAATGCCATTAACGCTTCAACGGTTGAATGGGAAGGTAAATCGGCTAAAGAAAATTTCTTAATTACCCAAATGAATGTGGATCCCGATTTTTTAAACACCACAGGAATGAAGCTGGTAGCCGGACGTAATTTTTCTGATGCAATAACGAGCGATACCACTGATAATCAAGGTGTTTACCTCATCAATGTGACGGCAGCGCAGCGTATGGGCTGGACTGCGGAAAGTGCCCTCGGAAAAAAAGTAAATTTCTGGGGTTTGGACGGGAATATTATAGGCGTAGTAAATGATTTTCATTTTCGTCCCTTACACGTGCCCATTGAGCCGTTTATTTTTCGCTATCGACCCAAGGAATTTTATTTTACGATGCTGGTTAAAATAAATCCGGTAAATATTCAGCAAACCATTACAAAATTAGCCCAAACATATCATAAATACGAAGCCAATTTTCCATTTGAATATGG
>JBKBWT010000354.1:0-6461 GCA_046314415.1 Saprospiraceae bacterium | reverse complement strand
TTTATTAAAAAGATATTAAAAAGGGCTAATTAGGAAATTAAACGAAGATTCATATGCGGTTTTTGATTAAAAACGAATATTTATCAATAGTTTTTGCTTATAAAAAGGTGAAAATCATCTTGAAACAGAGGATGGTAACAACGATGGTGAAGATCAGACGGATGGTAGTGGGGGTCATTTGCTGGGCGGTCTTGACACCCAGCGGGGCAAAGAGGAAAATACCAACTAAAGTGGGTAAAATAAGGTAAAAAGAGAGGTAACCAACTTGCATGGGGAGTGGTGGCGCTTGATGGTCGGGGCTTGACAGCAGATAAGTGAGGCTAATTGGAACGGCAAGCAAGGCAATTACCCCGATGGAGATAGAACTAGCTTTGCGAATGGGCATTTTAAAGACATCGGTGAAGAAAGGAATCATGACAATGCCACCGCCGAAGCCGGAAAGCGAGGTAATAATGCCGGTGAGGGTCCCCGTGAGTAGATAAGCGCTGGGAGGAAGCTCGGTTTTTACTTCTAAAACCCCGGATTTGCGGTCGGTAAAGAGCCGGAGGAGCAAAAGCAGGAGCATGCTGAGGAAAATAACGTCAAACGTAACCTTATCAAACCAGTTGCCGATCTTAATAAAGTGGGTGGTGAGGCTAGCGGTGAGCATACCGGGCAAAGCTGTGTATAATACGGGCAAAAAATAAAAGTTCTTGGCTTTGTACTGCCGAAAACTGATAAAAATACCACTAAAAAGGGTGATGCAAAGCGAGTGGGCAATGATTGCCTTTACTAAATCGTCGCCCGTAAGTCCGGCTTTGGACAAAATAAGGTCAAGCATGGGAATCAGCACAATATTAGCGCCCGTGCCAACTAGCCCAGAGTAGAATCCAGCGAGAGCGCCGGTGCCAATAAGGAGTAAAAAGTACCAATAATCCATGCGGTGAAGTTAAAGAAAGCTGCGCGGAATGTTTTAAACCATTTTTTGGTAGATGCCAGCTTCCAACACGAGGTTATTTTCTTGTAAATGGTGCAACAGGTTTTCCAGTTTAATGGTAAAAGTATCGCCCATGAGTAATTGCAGGCTTAAATCGGGAATGCCTTGTTTGGCAATGCGGTTCAGCACTTGATTTAAGGAGCTTATACCTTGGGCAGTGAAGTCAAAAGTAGCAATTTGCACTAAATGAGCGGCGTGTAAGTAGTTTTTTAGCTCGTTTTGAGAGATCAGAAAGCTGGTTTGCTGGTTATTTGCCCAGGGAAGCGGGAAATGCAGGTCGGTGTCGGTGTTTTTAAAAACATCATAGTACAACAAACGTCCGTCTTTCTGTAACACTCTTGCCAATTCCTGGTAAAAAGCCGGTTTATCGGCAATATTCATCTGCACATGCTGCGTCCACACCACATGAAAGGTTTCATTAGCAAAGGGAAGCGCTAGCGCATCGGCTACGAAGTACTGAATCTGGTCGGCTAAGCCTACTTGTTGGGTTAATAACTGTGCGGTAAGGATATATTCGGGCAGCAGATCAACGCCAACGACTTTGCAATGGTATTGCGCGGCTAAAAAACGGGCGGCACCGCCGATGCCACAGCCTACGTCGAGCAAATGCGTATCGGCTTGGAGCTTTGCTGCGGCGGCTAAGGCTTTAGTAGCTTCCAAACCGCCCACATGAAACTCGTCAACGGCTTTTAAATCCTGCCAATGGAGTTGCTGAAGGTCAAGGTCCTTTGCTGTCAGTGCATTTAAAATATTTTGGTAGAGATTTTGCTGGTAATATTGCTGCTGCACGCGCTGATGAAGTAGATTCATGTAGTAAATATGGAGCAATTTTGTATTTTTAACAGCAAAATAGTGCCTTTTAGCATTAAATTTGTCGCTTTTAGCTTCAAATTAGTGGTTATTGATATAAAAACCAGAGTTATTTAGCTGTACTTTACAGCATAATTCAACAATACCGAGGTTTTAGCCGTTCAACAATGAAAAATAATAATCAAACTTAATTTTATGCCAAAGGATCGCCCCGATCAGTCAAACGACATACACCTTTTTAACCGCAAAGTCCTGTCGGCTATAGGTATTATTCTGGCTGTTATACTGGTTTTATTGCTCATTGGCTTCGCGTTCAATGTCGTTTTGCTCATTCTTGCCGGTACGCTGGTTGCCATATTCTTTCGGGGCATTGCGCGCTGGATCAAACAGCACACGCCTTTTTCATATAAAGCATCTTTGGCGATAGCGGTAGTCGGTGTGCTGAGTATTGTTATTTTAATGGGTTTCCTGATGGCGCCGTCCATTTCCAAACAAGCGGATGAACTGAGTAGAAGCATTCCCCAAGCCATTGAAGACCTGCGGCAGAAGTATAGCGACACCGCCTGGGGGCGCGATTTGTTTGACAATCTGGCAAATGTGGGCAATAATCTCCTGCAACGCCAGGGACAATGGGCAAAAGATATATTTGGCGCACTGTCGAGTGTATTTGGCGTAGTGGCAGATATGTATGTCATTTTTTTCTTAGGTATTTTCTTTCTCGTGGACCCGCGTCCCTATCGCAATGCCATTGTGAGCCTGGTGCCCTTGCCTCAGCGCAAGCGGGCGCTGGATGTTTTGCAACAGATGAGCATCAATCTGGAACGTTGGCTGGTGGGCAAAATCATTGGGATGTTGGTAATCGGCACCCTGACCACCATTTCCCTGTGGATTATGGGCGTGCCGCTGGCTTTGGTGTTGGGCATCATTGCTGGATTCCTGAACTTTATACCCAACTTCGGTCCGCTGCTCGCAATGATACCGGCTATTCTGATGGGTTTCACCGTGAGTCCGCAAATGGCATTTTATGTTGTGCTGCTTTATGTCGGCATTCAGGCGCTGGAGTCCAATATTGTCACGCCTTTGATTGAAAAAAGGATGGTAAATATCCCGTTGGCAGGGGTACTCATTGCACAGTTATTATTGGGGGTATTTTCTAATGTGTTAGGATTGATGCTGGCTTCGCCGGTATTACTCATTGTCATTATTCTCATTCGAGAGTTATATGTAGAAGAAGTCATCGAAGATGATGCACCCGATCCTAAAAAAGCCTTACGGGAAAGTACCGAGCCGCAAAAAGCGCCGGATAAATAATACTAGCTATTAATCATTACAAATATTGTATCATGAGCGCCGGTTTTTATTATAAATTTCTTCCAGCCAGGCACGGTCAGTTAATAATTTAGTGGCGCTGATTTTTTCTTTGAGTTTGGGCATTTGCGCGGGCGAACGACGCATAATTTGGAAGAGAATCTGACAAAAATTTAAATACGTGTGTTTTAAATCATTGGAAAGCTGCTTGTTACGCTTTAAAAAAATAGTAAAAGAGGAAATTAAAGACAGTAAAGCTTCTTCTTCCTTCAATTCATAAAATATTTTGGCTAGTAAAACCCGCGCGCCCAGGTAATAATTCAGATCGGAAAAAGCCACTTGATTCAAATGCGCCTGCGCCAGATCAAATCGCTGGGTATAATAATATAATTCCGCTAAATTATAATGTAAGGCATTCTCCCGAAAGGTTTCGGGCATTTTGGGTGCATATTGCTGTATAAAATTTTCAATCCAGGTGTAATGTTGCAAACGCAACGCTAATTTCACCACATTCGTAAAAGCCCAGGGCGACAGCCCCTGCTCGTCAATCAGCACGGCTTGCTCGATGCCCACCTGATACAATTGCAGTGCTTCTGACACATAATTAGCTTTACCCTGCCGGATTTTCCGGGCACAATAATTAATTGCAAACAAGTAAATATCTTTCAAATCATCTTTTGCAATCGCTGACGCATATTCCTGTATATAATTTTTTAAAAGTATATAATATGACTCCTCATACTCTTGCATAAGCGCCTGAAAAATAGTGTAATACACCTGAATTAGCGGCTCAGTAAAACATTGTTGTGCTTCGAGATGCTGAATCCACTGCGCTGAAATATTTACATCATACTCCGCCTGAAAAATACTTTTCCGGTCGAGCATAGCACAGGCAATCTTAAGCCGGTGCAGAAAATAATATTTATCGAGGTCATTGGCAAAGTCCTGCAGGCTAGGATCGAATTTTCTTACGCGCTGCCGCTGAAAATGCTGCTCTTTTATTTCTGACCAAGCCAGTTGCGTTTTGAAAAAAGTGCTGTTTTTGGCGGTTTTAGCCGCAAACGCCTCTTCCCATTGCCGGGCTACCTGTTGATAATGTTTGTGCAAACCACGGGTGGAAAGGGTTTCCAGTAATGCCAGCGTCAATTGCGATGCCTCTTGCTCCACGGCGCGCACCGCCAGAAATTTTTCAATGCGTTTATTCAAATCACTCAGCAAATACCGGAAGAGCTTGTCATCATAATCTTGCTGCGGGAACAGGACGCGAAATACATTTTTTTTATTCAGTTCAGGGGCAGTAAAAGTCGGGTAGAATTGTTGTAAATAATCGAAAAGCGCAATCACTTTTTTATCCTCATTGTAATACGGCGAAGCCAGGAACTGCGCGAGTGCTGCGAATTCAGTACTATCACAAGCCCGCAACAACTGAATAACTTTACTTTTTTGCATCTTCCAGAATTTATTTAAAATCTTCAGCAAAAATAATCCATCTTTTCTGACAAATTTAAATTATCAAATAATTATTTATCTTTATATTAATTTTAAAAACTACTGTAAATCAGTTTTTTAATTCAAAACAAGATATCTTTATAAGAATGTATCTTTTTAAACTTCATTGGCAATCTTGAAAAAGTGTATTTTCCTAAACGCGGTAAGCAACGTACTTTTGTATCATCAACACGAAAGAAAAAAATTTACTTTAGTATGCGGTGGTTTTCCTGGATCAGTATTTTGGTGATTAGTCTTCTTGGACCGGTAGCGTCGGCACAAACGGTTTGGCCCGGTGATGTGAATAACAATGGCGTGGTGAATGGCGTGGATTTGCTGTATTGGGGCGTCGCTTTCGGCAGCACCGGACCATCCCGCGCTACGCTCTCTACCGATTGGGAAGGCGTACCGCTCCGTTCCTTGTGGACGCAAAATTTTCCCAACGGCATTAATTATGCCTTTGCTGATTGTAATGGCAATGGCATCGTGGACGAAGATGATTTTGATGATGCCATCGAAGATAATTTTGGCTTGACCCAGGGAACCCTGCGTCCCGACGGCTACGCCAATACCCAGACAGCAACGGCGCCTCGCCTGCGCCTGCAACCTTCGGCTACCGTAGTTGGCTTTGGTGCAACCGTGAATATCGGTTTGAGTTTGGACGATGCCGCGATGCCAATCAGTGATTTTTATGGTATTGCCTTGAAAATGAGTTATTCAACGGGCATTCTCGAAGGCGATGACGGACCCGATTTTGAACTCGCTGAAAACAGTTGGATTGCTGCCGGTAACGGATTGGTACAGGATTTATTCGTAGATAACAATGGGCAGGGGCAAGCAGACTTGAGCATTACGCGCACCAATCAAGTCACGGTGCCGGTGGCGCCGGGCGATATTGGTCAGCTTTCCATCGTCATCGAAGACATCATCGTCGGCAGGGATATTGATACTTTTCAATTACAAATTGATAGTATTTTCCTGATTGACAAAGCGTTAAACGTGACCGCCGCTATACCGGACACCGCAAGAATCATTGTGGCGAAAGACCCAAAGTTAGTGACCGCTGTAACAAATCCCGTTTTACCGAACATGCAGGTGTTTCCAAACCCAACGAGCGATCATATTTACGTGCGATCTAATGTATTGTTACAGGATATACAATTGGTGGATCATTTAGGCAGGGCGACTGCCGTACCATCCAAACGTTTGCAAAATGAGCATTATCATATTTCAATACCTGCTTTACCGCCTGGTCTTTATTGGCTCTCTGCCAAAACCGAGCAGGGATTAATTGGTCAAAAAATAATTATCATACAACCTTAAAAATTTAATAATCATATCATGAAGCAATTAATGTTTTTGGTGCCGTTCGTCGGCATCCTGGTAGCGCTATCTAGTTGCCGCGACGATTCAAGTGATTTTTTCCCCGGTGATCTTCCGGCAGGTGTCATCGATTTTATCAACGAAAATTATACGGGTTCCCGCCTGGATCGGGTGCGGATAGAGGATATCTGCGACAGTACCAAGGTGATAAAAGTCGAACTCGAAGATGGCTCCAGCGATGATGTGGAATTGTACTTTTCGCTGGCGGGCGATTTGCTCTTCACCGCGAAAGACATTGCTGCCAGTGCCTTGCCTGCCGCCGTGCGCGCCACAATTAACACGCAGTTTGCCACCTACGTTATTGACAGCACCGGCGATGACATTGAGCGCTGGGAATTTGCCGACAGCAGCTTGCAATTCAAAGTGAAATTATTGCCGCGTAGTGGGGTCGGTTCTAAATTAGAAGTCATTTTTAACGCCAATGGCAGCGTGGTTTGCCGCGACACCAGTGGTAACGGCAACGATGATGATGATGACAGCGATGACGACAACGGTA
>JBKBWT010000353.1:0-6477 GCA_046314415.1 Saprospiraceae bacterium | reverse complement strand
TTTAGGATTATTTACAACCAAATCAGAATGAAGCACCAATATGATATGGATATGATATTGGGTATTTGTGCCGGTCTTTGGAATTTTTTAATATGCTGATAATCAATTTGACGCAAGTCTAGTGAAATTTTCTTACACCTTTCTATAAATAATGTTTCATTTATATATCCTTTTTCGTCAGTGCAGAGGGAATCAGTTAAATAAATTAGTATGAATAAATCAGCGAGTAGGCTTCTAAATAGCAAATAAATTGAAAAATGTAGTTCTTGATTGTTTTCAAAATTTTCAAGCAAAATTTTTACACTTTTGTAATTTGCTTTAATTCTTCCCAGTAATTCCTTGAAGGCTGATTTATAACTACTGGGTTCTTGATTCTGAATTTCAAGTATTGCAATTTCAATTAAAGAGCAGTATTCTTCCAATTTTCGTATTGTATCCATGATTTTCATATTGCAAGATATTTTTTGCAAATATAATTTGAAACGGAACTCTCCCCCGCCAAATTTGTTTCTAAACAATGTCGAAAGCCGAAAATGAAAAGGCTTTTGTAACTTTGTGTTTGTTCGGAGCCGGGAAGCGGGAATAGAGCAGCGAGCTAGGATAGTCTCGTCTCGGTTCCCGCCTCTCTGCGCTCGCTTCTAAAAAGAACGTATGTTATTAGAACCCAAAGATTTATACGAGCGACTGGAATTTGACAAGGTGCTGGAACTGGTGGAGCAGGAGTGCCTGGGCGAGCTGGGGCGCGAGGCGGTGCGGGCGATCGTGCCGGATACGCGGCGGGGCTCCATTGAGCAGCGCTTGCTGGAGGTGAAGGAATTCAAGCTGACGCTGGAGAAAAGCGATGTGTTTCCCATCACCGAGTATTTTGATATTGCGGAAGACCTGCGCTACCTGGCGGTGCCGGATTATGTGCTGTCGGAGGAGAGCTTCAAGCGTATTGCCATTGTGCTGCGCTTTGTGCGCGATATTTTCTGGTATTTCAATGCCACGCGCCGCGAGATTTATCCGACGCTGTACAAGATTATCCAACCCATTGTATTTGAGGATTTTCTGATCAAGGCGATTGAGAAAGTCATTGACGATCAGGGGAATATCAAGCCCGATGCCTCGCCGGAGTTGCTGCGCATCCGCAAGGCGATCTTGGAGAAGCAGCGTGAATTGGACAAGCGTTTCCGCAATCTGGTGAATGAATTCCGCACGAAAGGCTGGCTGACGGATAGCGTGGAGAGTGTGCGCAACGGGCGGCGGGTGCTGACGGTGCCGTCGGAGCACAAGCGCAAGATTCGGGGCATCATTCACGACGAAAGTACGACGGGGAAAACCGCGTACATCGAGCCGGAGGCGATTATTGAAGTTAACAACGATATTTTTGACCTCGAAACCGAGGAACGCCGCGAGATTTATCGTATTCTCAAGGAGTTGAGCGCGACGCTGCGTCCGTATGCGGAGCAAATGCACACGTATATGGATTTGCTGGTGCGTTTTGATATGATTCGCGCCAAGGCGCGCATTGCGGTGCGCATGGATGCGAAAATGCCGCGATTATTGGATAAGCCGCGATTTGGATTTAAGGAAGCGTATCACCCCTTGCTGTTGCTGCGTAATAAAGTTTCGGGGAAGAAAACGGTGCCGTTTGATCTCATTCTGATTGATGACAATCGGATTGTGATGCTGAGTGGTCCGAACGCAGGCGGGAAGTCCATTACGATGAAATCGGTGGGTTTGATGCAATTGATGGTGCAGTCGGGGATGCTCGTGCCGGTAAATGCTATTTCAGAATTTGGAATCTTTAATCACATCTTTGCTGACATTGGTGATCAGCAATCCATTGAGGATGATTTGAGTACGTATAGTTCGCATTTAGCAAATATGCGCAATTTTGTGCAAATGGCAGACGAGCGCACGCTGGTGTTGATCGATGAATTTGGTGCAGGAACGGATCCGAAAATCGGTGGCGCGATTGCCGAAGCGATTTTGAATGAAATGAATCGGAAGCGGGTGTTTGGAGTTATTACAACGCATTATTCCAATCTGAAAATCTATGCTTTTAAAACGAAAGGCTTGGTCAATGCTTCGATGACTTTTGATAAGGATAGCTTGTCGCCGACGTATGAATTTAAAGTGGGGCGACCGGGAAGTTCGTATGCGTTTGAAATTGCGCAGAAAAGCGAATTGCCCAAAAAAGTGCTCGACTATGCGCGGCATCGCACGGGCAAGAACGAAAAAGCGGTGGACGAGTTGTTGATTGATTTGCAGCGGGAGCGGCAGGAATTGCAGGAGAAAATTGCGTCGCTGACCGAGCGCGAGCAGATGGTGGAGAAACTGATTAAGAATTATGATCAGTTGCATAAAGATTTGGAATTCCGGCGCAAGAAATTGAAGTTGGAATTGAAAGAGAAGGAGTTGCAGCAAATTGCAAATGATAATCGCCAACTGGAACGCCTGATGCGGGAAATCCGCGAGGAAAAGAATGTGGAAAAAGCCAAGGAATTAGCAGCGAAGGTCAAAGAAGAGCTCAAGCAAGTCGAAGAGCAGGTCGCTACTGTTTCTGAAGAAGTGTATGAACATTTGACGACTAAAGTTGCCAAACAAGAAGCAATTGCGGTGGGCGATTTTGTAAAACTCATCACGGGCAGCGCCACAGGCAAGGTCGAGGCGATTGACAAAAAGAAAGCCCAGGTTATGATTGGTGATATGCGTATGACGGTGAATCTCCGCGATTTGCAAAAAGCCAATGCCCCCCTGGATGTGAATGCGAATAAAAGCGTGCAGACCGATGTGGCGCAAGCCGCTGGTTTTCAATCGAAAATAGATATTCGTGGTCTGCGACCGGAAGAAGCCTTGCGCGTGCTGGAAGAATTTTTTGACAATGCCTTGATGGCGAATACCACGACCGTGCGCATCTTACACGGTAAGGGAACCGGCGCTTTGAAGAATGTCGTTCGTACGAAATTGAAAGAATACAATGTGCCGATGCAAATCAGTCACCCGCACCCGGAATTTGGGGGAGACGGAGTGACGATTGTAAATTTTGGTTGAAAAGTGGAAGGGTTGAAAGGTTGAACACGCCAGACGGGTACTCAACCCTTCAACCTCTTATCAACCTTTCAACTTCTCAAAATACGCATCCGTCATTTTTTTCGCTACGCCTGAGAGCAGTAGTAGTGCCGTGACATTCGGAATGGTGACAAAAGATAGTGCCGTATCGCCCCAACTCCATACGGTATTCAACGCGGTAACTGCTCCAATGAAGTGCATGCCCAGATATACCATTTTATACGGCAAAACGCCTTTACTACCAAAGAGATAATTCGCGCAGCGATCGCCGTAATAGCTCCACGAAATTGCCGTGGAAATACCAAATAGCAAGACGCAAAGCACGACAATCCAATTTCCTATCTTCCCTAAAGCTTGATTGAATCCTAAAGTCGTGAGCGGGGCGCCGTTTTCAACTGCCATGCCGTACAGCGTAGTGAATTGTTGACCATCTGCGCCGATTGCCAGGCGTTTAGCCATATCGATCGTGCCGCTGAAAGGCGTTTGATGCGTAGGATCAAGGTATAATATTTCGACCGGAACTTCGTGCCAAGCGAGGTGGAGAGTGGTAGCGCCGCCTTCCTGAATGCTGCCGTTTTGGATGATAATATCCTGATTGCTAATATCTTGTGTGGGTTCAAATCCTTTTTCGGCACGTTTCACAAAGCTCAAATCGCCGCCGTTGAGTTGAATTGGGGTAGCGGTTTTGTCGTTCCAGACACCAGTCACAACAATTACTAAAGCCGTAATCGAGCAAATCACAATTGTATCAATGAAGGGTTCTAACAAAGCGACAACGCCCTCGGAAACCGGTTCGTTCGTTTTAGCAGCAGAATGCGCGATTGGTGCCGAACCTTGACCCGCTTCATTGGAAAACATGCCCCGGCGAACGCCCCAGAGTAAAGTTTGTAAAAAAATACCGGCCCCCGTGCCCGCGATGCCTGCTGTCGGTGTAAATGCCTCTGTTAGAATGAGTTGGAAAGCTGGTAAAATGGCGTTGTAATTGATTGCCAAAACTGCCAAGCCGCCCAGCACGTACAGCCCTGCCATGAATGGCGCGAGAATGCCAGTTACTTTCCCGATGCGATTGATGCCGCCCATGATCACTGCGCCTACCAGCAAAGCACTGATGATGCCGGTAATCCAGGGTGCAATGCCAAATTCGGATTGCATTAAATCTGCCATAGTATTGGCTTGAATGGCGTTACCATTTAGAAACGCGGTAAGCATCAAGGAGAAAGCGACGAAAATTGCCAGCGGTTTCCATTTTTTACCCAAACCATACTCAATGTAGTACATCGGTCCGCCGGAGACGCTGCCGCCTTTGCCGCCGGTTTCAACTTTTCTAAAACGCTGAGCCAGTATGACTTCCGTGTATTTGGTTGCCATACCGAGAAATGCAATGATCCACATCCAAAACACTGCACCGGGACCACCAAAGTGAATGGCAGTTGCAACTCCCGCAATATTGCCAATACCCACCGTTGCCGAAAGCGCTGTGGTAAGTGCCTGAAAATGAGAGACATCACCAGGATCATTGACATCATCGTATTTGCCCATCGTGACGGCGACGCCATGTGCAAAGCCTTTGAATTGAATAAAACCCAGCCGAATCGTTAAAAAAATGCCCGTACCGAGCAGCATCACAATTAAAATGGGTTGCAACACGAAGTCAATCGCAGCTTTCAAATCGGGGATGAAGAGTAAATCCATATGATATAAAATTTAAAAATGAAATCGGGTGATTTGTATCGGCTGCAAAATGCGGGCGGTAAGGGCGGAAAAGAAAGGAATGACAGCAGGGAATGCGTGGATTGTCAGTAGAAATGAGGTATTGTCAGTGACTGACAAAAGAATTTTTAATATACTTTAGCAATAAATTTTACTCATTTAAAATTTTCTTTTCAAATAAAAATTTAATAACAAAAACCAATCCAAAAACAACTTAAAAAGCGTAGATAGAAGCGCGTCGGGAGACACCTGGATATTGGATTCAAGTCACAAGGAGTTTCTAATAAAATTAAATTCAAAATAGGCTGATTATCAAATCAATAGAGTAGGGGAGTGCTCAAACTTCTTCCCGAATCGAAAGATTGGCGGGCAGTACGCGCAGGCGGATACGGCGACTTTTGGAAGCATCGTATTCAAACAGCATTTTTTTCAAATCCTGCCGATCGACGGGGAGCCAATTGTTTTCACCTTTTAAATCGTTGAGCATGGCATCTAAAATGCGATTGATTTCATTGTAATCTTTAATATCGAAACGATTGTGCTTGAGTGATTTCGGTTGAATTTCGAGCCAGCCGCCGTCGGGTGCTGGTTCTTGCAGGCGCTTTTCCACAAATTTCCGGAGCAATAGGAAATTCTTTTCTGTGAAAGCAATCGTACGATTTTGCATCCATTCCGGAACGGTGAACGTTGCCAAATACGCATTTTTCCTGCCGTTGCCCGCTTTTTGCCATAATTCCAGCCACAAATCCCCGATTGAAACTCCTTCATTTTTGGACAATTCCTCGACCCAACTGAGCGAGAGCGCGAAAAAGAGTAGAATTAATACCGTTTTGAAAATGCCGTCGGTCAGCAATCGCCAGAATTCCAAGTCAAATCCGGTGAATAATTTTAATACCTGGGCGGTCAGGGTACAAATGATACAAAGTGCTGATAAATAAGCTAATAGATGTAAACCTCTTTTGGCAAAAGACTCCCATAGAATAACGCCCAAAAACCCAAGCGTAAAAATCGCATATAAAAAATCAAACAAGTAAATAAAAGAAACGCTGCTGGGAATAATGATGCGCGCAAACATCAAAATCGTGGCAAAAATGCAGAACAGCCAGGGCACGAGCACCACGAAAAACCAGATTTGGGATTGTAACAAAAAGCGCAGCCACTGCGGTTTGTAATGAAACCAAGGCAGCGCCAGCAACAAGAAAGCACTATTGAGAATAGATAACACACTGCGGGAGCCATCAAAAATAATCTGCATATCTTCCTGCGGTACGCCAAATTGGACAACGCTTTGAGCGTACAACAAATCCACTGCTCCCGACAACGCCCACATAAAAACCGAAATCGCCACCCAGCGCAGCCCTCGGTCGCGGTCGCCCGGCTCGTCTTTTTTGGTCACATGCGACCAGATGGACAGTAACGCGATGCCCGAAAACAGGCAAATCGCCAGCTGCCAACTTCCGTAAAAATAAAACAATTGCGCCAAGGCGGAGGCTTCCGGCATGTGCTTTAGAAATTGATGGAAATTCTAAAGGCTAAAATACAGCGTTAGCAGGAGAAGGAGAGGATTTGAGGATGAAAAGTTGATGGGTTGTGTCCCGTCCTGAAATAAGTTGACAGCTAATAAAAAATAGAGCTCAAAAAGTTTGAGTTTTGCTCAAACAAAAAGTTCCTTGAAATTCGAGTCAAAAACAGCCGCAGGTGTCTGCAGCT
>JBKBWT010000352.1:0-6481 GCA_046314415.1 Saprospiraceae bacterium | reverse complement strand
TCGGATAAAAAAAGCCAAGCCCCTGATTCCACAGCTCATTGACAGAATGGTGAAAGAAAATCGTACTGAAACAGCCATACATCAAGCCATCTACGAAAAGCGCATGGCGAAGAAAGGTCGGAAAAATGTGGAAACCAAGACGTTTGCGGAATACCACTTCGCCCGCGCTATGTACCTGACCCTCACGGAGCCGATTGCTAAAAGCATAGTGGATCAACCGGAGATGCTCAAAAAAGAAATGGCGGCAGCAGGGTTTCGGGTGCGCTCTCTGGGATTGGATTACTTCGACCCGGCTACTTCGCTCGATCCGAATGATCCTTTATACCCGCGCCTTTGGCAGCATCGCCTGACCCAGGCACCCATCGCCTGGGCACAACAAAGTGGGGAAGCGGATGTAATAATTGGCATTCTGGACTCAGGCGTAGAACTATGGCATGAAGATTTGTGGGATAAATTACTCCCTGGCTATGATTTTGTCGATTATGATATTACTACCACGCCTTCGTGGATGCTTGTACCTGGCGAGGACTATGAGAATGAAGATGAAGACCCTTCCGACCGGGATGGACACGGTACGCACATTGCGGGCATTGCCGCAGCAGTTGGTAATAATGATTTGGGGGTCATCGGCGTTTGTCCGGGTTGTGCCATTCTTCCCTTGCGATTGATGAGTACGCGGAATGTGGTTATAGACGGCGATACGATTCCCCGAACTTTTGCACAAAGAAGCAAAACGCCTCAGGCACTTTATTATGCCGCTGAACAAGGCGTGGATGTACTGAACATGAGCTTTTCGACTGATCTGTATTACAATGAAATGGAGCTAAAAGCCTTCAAATATGCCTATGAAATGGGCGTTGTAATGGTCGCAGGTGCGGGTAATCAGGCATCGGAAACGCCCCGGCAGCCGGCTACCCTGGATCAGGTAATCAGTGTAGCGGCAACGTATGAAGACGATGTGAAAGCTGATTTTTCCAATTACGGTAAATGGATAGACCTCTCCGCACCCGGTTTTGACATCATCAGCACCACACCCTATGAAGGTTTACAGCCGCCTTATATTTCCAATGTGCTGGTAACCGACGGGGAAGAATTACCGCTAACGCAGTTTCTCTTGTCGCGTGACATCCCGGAAGATGGTATAGAGGTTTCGCTCAATTATGTAGGTATGGCGCGGCAACAGGATTTGCTCAATCCAAATTATAACTGGAATCTGAACGGCAAAATCGCTGTGGTAGATCGCGGAGAAATCGGACTAATCGAAAAAACACAACGGGTAAAAGACTACGGCGCTATCGGAATCATTTTTGTCAATACCGAGGATGTACCGATGTTTTTTCAAGCCGTCCCGCAGTTTCAACAAATGTATGTACTCAGCATGGCAAAGTCGCAAGGGCAGCGCTTGATCGAGCAGATAAAGCTACGCAAATCACTTCCGGTCGCCTTATACGCTGATGAATACCTCGGGTATGCGGCAATGGACGGAACTTCTATGGCAACCCCTTATGTGGCAGGCGCGGCAGGTTTATTGCTATCCGAATATCCCTGGCTTTCGCCCGATGAAGTTAAAGCGCGGCTGCTGGCAGCAGTGGACAACATTGATCACAAAAACCCGGCGTACGTCGGAAAACTGGGTACTGGACGTATTAATCTGGCAAAGTTATTTGGTGGTACGACTGCTATCGAAGACGAACCGGCAAAAGCGCCGCAAAGCCTGGCATTGAAAATATTTCCCAATCCGGCGCAGGATTTTGTAAATGTAATATTACCAACTGTAAAGAACGAGGCAATTATTACCATTTATAATAACATTGGACAAGTGGTACAAACGCAGCAAATGAATGCACAAAATCAAATAATTCGATTGAATACCAGCGCTTTACCGGCGGGGATGTACGTGGTGGAGGTAATGCAGGAAGGCGAATTTGCTACCCAAAAAATTATAAAGCAATAAAGATTAAATATTATATAATCACCCGTTGAAACATGAAAAAGCTATTATTACAACTGGCATTATTACTTACGATACCCTTATTATCAAATGGGCAAAGCAATTGGGAGCGCGTAGAATCCCTACCCGCAACCGCAATGACGGATCTGATCGTGAAAAACGATACCCTTTGGACGGCTTCTGAAAACATTGTGTATGTGAGTTACGATGGCGGTACGAGTTGGGCTTACACCGGTCCGGTCGCTCCAAATGTACAAGAAGTCTATACCCTCCATGCCAAGTCTAACACGGTGTATGCCGGCACTTTAGGACAAGGCATTTTCGTGAGCCAAAACGATGGCTTTCACTGGCAGGCTTACAACGAAGGCTTAGCTGGCAACGCCTTACACATAGTGGATATTGCCGAGAAGGGCGACACCCTTTTTATCGGTACCTCGGGCGCGGGCGTCTATTTTCGGGTAAAAAATGGCTTGCGTTGGCAACCTTACAATGAAAACCTCGGCGACCGGATTGCTTATAGCGTCAATACTTTATTGGCTACCAAAGATAAACTTTACCTGGGTACCGGCGCGCACGGCTATCTGTACCATCGGGCGGGCGGCGATGCCAACTGGACGGGCGTACCCATCGCCAATCCCTTTATCAGTGGCTTGACGGCGCAGTCTTTTGTCGAAATCAATGGTTCGATCCTAGCGGCTACTGCACTTGGCATCTACCGCAGCACCAATCAGGGCAAATCCTGGCAACGCTTTGGCTTCGGCTTCAACCCCAATGATTACGGCGCCGGTGATTATCGCCTGAGCAAAACCGGACAAACGCTCTATCTCTCGATCAACGTGATTGATTACGGCTTTCACTTTTTTCAATCGAAAGATGGCGGTGAAAACTGGTATTACCTGGAATCATTCGTAGCCGGATTTGGCTATGCCGCCGGCAGAAGTGGCAAATACATTTATCTGGCGAGTGAATTTGGGATGTTGCGCACGGAAGCAGATGTCGTGTCGGATGATAATGAAGTAAATAATCCGCATCAACATGATATGCTAATTAATACGGTATTCCCGAACCCGGCACGCGAGCAATTTAATATCAGCCTGACCTTGCAGAAAGGCAGTTTTGTAACCGCCCGGATTTTCAATGCATTAGGCGCGGAAGTAGCGGTGCTGCACGCCGACCAACTGGCAGCCGGGCAGCATACCTTGACCTGGAATAATACGAATCTACCGGCAGGAACGTACCAATTGTTGGTGCAAACGCCGCAATCACTGGAGACCCGCCAGTTAATCAAAATCAATTAGTCACCATTTATTTACCATTATTCAATACACTTTACTCAATTTTTTTCATCCGATTGTTTAACACAAAAATTTTTTAAAACAAATGAAAAACGTAGTTAATTTCAAAAGCATTTTGTTCGCACTTGCAGTTGTTGCTGTAGCATTTACTGGTTGCAAAGAAGACAAAGATGACACCAAAGCCGACAAAACCGGCATGTTGACAGAAAAGCAATGGGTTGCTACCGCGATTACGATCGACCCGGCAATTGATTGGTTTGGTAATGGTACTCTGGTGACCAACATTTTCGCTCAATTACCCGCTTGTGCTAAGGATGATCTGACCATCTTCCGCAAAAATGGTACCGTGGTTTTCGACGAAGGCGGCAGCAAGTGTAGCGCCAACGATCCCCAGACCCGCAGCGGCTTGTGGACCTTCAACCCGGATCAAACGGTGATTTCGGTAACCGAAGACGGCGAAACCAATAGCTGGAACATCCTCGAATTCAACAACGATCGCATCAAAGTGGAATTCTCGGTAGAAGACGAAGGCATTACCTACACGCTTACCAGCACTTACGTAGTAAAGAAGTAAACTTTTTAGGATCTTATCAGTGAAAATCGAATCCCTCGTCGGCTGCGGCAGGCGAGGGACTTCCCAAAAGCAAGTCACCAAACCAAAAATAAATGAGAACGCCCAAATTATTTCTGCAAATCAACCCCCAAACCAACGGCATGCCGGAAGTACCGGCGCAGTTTCCCGGCGGGGTGTACGCCATGTATCGTTTTATCCGCGAGCGCCAGGAATATCCCTTGCTGGCAATGGAAGAAGGCACCGAAGGGGTGGTCATGATCGGCTTTACCGTAAGCGAAACCGGCAGCATTGAAGCGCCAGAGGTGCTACATCCGCTCGATTTTGACTGTGACCAGGAAGCGCTGCGCCTCATCCGCGCCATGCCCAAATGGGAACCGGCACGCAATCTGGGAAAAATCGTTCCGGTACAGGTACAGCTGCCCGTACACTTTCAACTGACGGCTATACCTTCGGAATATGAATAAAATTGCCGCTGGCAAAAGAATTAAGTAAGCAACAGTAAATCAATTCAGAACCCTTGCGGACTTTGTACCGCGAGGGTTTTATTTTTATAATACCTCCAGCGCCTTTAAAAAAAACGCCCCGGGGAACAAAAGACCCCAGGGCATCTAAAAATCAAATTTCATGTCATATTGGTTCTTAGCTCACCTACTCGGTAGGTTGGTCTGGATTGTCTTCGCCGACGGAGTTAAAATTCACCTCAAAACCCCAGTCGCCCAACTCCTGCTCCCGGCTGCGAAAATGTCCCAGTAACAAATCGCGAACGGATTTCACGATGTATAACACCGTATTAATGGTTTTTGAATCTTGTCCTCTGTCAATCCCCAAAGCCCGATTGCGCGCCTGGATTTCTTTTTCCTTTTCCCGATTGACGCGGCGGGCTTCCTGGAGTTTCATTTCGGCTTCATACAGCTTGGTACTCAGCATGTTCCAGTCAATAGCCTTGAGCGGACTTGCTTCCCCGTCATTGTAATGTTTTCGCATCACGTTTTTGGCTAAAGTAATCAGCTTATCGGCGTTGCGCGGCACGATCACCTGTGCCAGCCCCTTCGGCGAGTTCACCTCAAAGCCCCAATCGCCCAATTCCCGTTCATTGCCCCGATACTGCCCCAGCAAAATATCGCGCACCGAAGCAATGATGTATAACACCGTCGATTCGGTATAAGCGCCTTGCTTTTCGCGTAAGCCCAGGAGCAGGTCGCGTTCTTTGTTGAGTTTTTCTTTTTGACGATTCAGTTCAGCGGCGCGTTGGTGGTGGGTACGGGCGAGCTCCAATTGCTGTTGTAAGGGTTCCATCAGTTTTGGCGGTAATTTGCTGGCAATGCCATCCTGATAATGCTTCTGTAAAATGCTTTGCGCTAAATCCATTAGCTTTTCAGCATTTTTGGGTACGACGACACTGTAGTTTCTGCGTCCCATGTGCAAATTCTGTTTTGAGGTTTAAAAATGAATATGAACACTTAAATATAGCTACTTTTTTATAATCGTGTCAAGCTTTTGTATCACTTTTTTTTCATATACCGCCAGCGCGTTTACCAAACCGCAAAATCTGTTAAAAAAAACGCCATTCCCGGCAATTACTTATGATATTCCGTCAATCACTTATGATATGCTGGCAACAAAATATCATTTTACGGCAATGAAATATCATTCCACAGCAATCAAATATCATATCCCGGCAATCGTAGCTGCAATTCCCGCTATTTTTTACCCCAATTTGTCCATTATAATGCCGGTCCCGGCGATCCTCCAGGCGGTGTCATTGCCAGATTATGATATTTTATTGCCAGCTTATGATATCTAATTGACAACATATCATGTTTAATTGCCGGAAAATTATTTGTAATTGCCAACATATCATATCTCATTGACGAAAATTGAGTTTTTATTGCCAGAAAATGAACTTTCATTGCCGATACTTGAGTTTTTATTGCCGAAAATTCAGCTTTTATTGGCTCAGGAGCCAATAAAAACGTCACTCCCGCACCTTGAATGCTAACTTGATCCATATTTATACCCAAACCCGGAATATGATACTACATTATTACAGCAAAAGATAAGAAAAAATGACAATTCATAACAAATTGCTTACTTTTTAATTTCATTTTGCTGTTTACCTTTACTGCCGACCTAAGCAAAACAGAAAAGACGACCCTTTTAAGTACCAACAACATATTCTCATGAAGCGACTTTTACTTGCGCTATTAGCCTGGTGCATTGCTTTGAGCATCGCTCAAGCAACGACCTTTACCGTAACCAACACCGCCAACAGCGGCGCTGGCTCGCTACGCCAAGCCATAACAGATGCCAACGCGGACAACACGGCTACTGCTGCCAACCCGCACCTCATAGATGCGACGGGCGTGATGGGTACCATCAATGTGACCATAGACCCCGCAAACCTCCAGTTCTTCCTGGTGATTACCAACCATATCACTATCAAAGGCTCGGGGCAAGCCAACCTCACCATCAGCGGTAACGGCACCAACCGCATCTTTTGGATCCAAAACGGTACCATCACCCTGCAAGACCTTACTCTTGCCGACGGCTACGCCAAAGGTGGTGATGGCGGCGGCGGCGGTATGGGTGCGGGCGGCGCTATTTTTATGCACGAATGCAAGCAAGACCCCAATAATTCAACGGGTGTATTAAGCGGCAGGA
>JBKBWT010000351.1:0-6484 GCA_046314415.1 Saprospiraceae bacterium | reverse complement strand
ATAAAGAGTCGTAACCGAAGCCGGTGATTCTAACCGTCTCAAACCAGGTCAGTTGGTAACGCTGCGTCAATTGCGCGAAGAAAACTCCTTCCTGAAACGCAACGACAAGAAGCTCGTGGAATACCGCGATGCAGTAGCCGCTACTTCCAGTCCGATGTTGCAGGGTATCACCCGTTCGTCACTGGGTACGGACAGCTGGATTTCGGCTGCATCCTTCCAGGAAACGACCAAGGTGTTGAGCACTGCGGCGATCAGCGCGAAGAAGGATCACCTCAACGGCTTGAAAGAGAATGTAATTGTAGGTAAGCGTATCCCGGCTGGTACGGGGCTGCGCCAGTACGATTCCGTTTTCGTGACGCACAAAGACGCACAGGCAGAATACGAAGCCCGTCGCGCACAGTACGAAGAGATCGAAGAAGATTAATAGATACACAATAAGAAATTTGCAAGACAAGAGCCCTTTCCGTACTCAACTGCGGAAGGGGCTTTGTGTTTTGTATCATATAATTTTCCATTGATAAGCTGCCTGTTATTTAAAATTTGATTATCAAGTATTTAATTTTTATGCTTGCGCAAATACCTGTACATTTTACAGTAGCTCGCTTATAAATAAAAAAGCCGGACAAATCCACTTGCCCAGCTCAAATAATCGGATAAGTCACAACGTGTTTTTTATAAATGTAAAGCAGTAGCATTATAAAGGCAGTGCTGAGCCGCGAGTCATCCCCGCTGGGCTGAAAACGCTCAGCTTCTTCACAAAACTACATCCCCATTACCGTTATACTCACTGCATCACTCCACTGACCCACCTGTTTATCCTTCTTGCGGTAAATAGCGCGATAAGTCCACACCGCACTCGTGCCCGCCGGTGGCAGCGCCTCCATATCCACAAAATTGGGTTGCATATCAATAGCCACAAGCCTCCAGGTACCATCCGCCTCCTGCTTATAGATTTCAATGGCATCAAAGTCCTGCTTCGTCCAGACAATTTCCGGGTGACCGCCGTCGCTTATTCGGATTTTAAGCACCGGCTTGGCGGCAGCCGTATCCACTACAGTTTCAGTGCCTTCAATACCCAGGTCAATGCCATCTGCCTCGCTGTAATGGATGCTCTTTTTAATGCGATTAATAATGGCTCTTACTCGCTTCAAAATACCAGGAGCCACCGGCGTTGGCAGACTAAACATCGGCATGGTCAGCGGTTGAAAAGCCGCATCATTGTTGCTGCCATCCCGTACCATATCTCGGTATTTATAAGCCGCTGACAAAAAACTGTCACACTGATTGAGAAAATGATGCATTGTGGTATAAAACACTGCGCTTTGTTGAACATCCATAAGCTCTTCCTGCGAGATGTTATACTTGGCAGCATAAAAACCCAGCTTCGCAGAAAAATTGTTAAACCAGGTTACTTTTTCATTTTCTGCACGAGGCATATAAGCGGTTTTTTTCATGGTTGTATAAAATTTTTTTGTGGTTAAAAAATATATAATAGTAATTCATCTATCCTTTTGCTGACAAATGCCGTTGCCCACGTCGTCGTCAACATTATCGGTCACGCTGTCAACACGGTCGGTCTCATTGTCAATGCTATCGGTCATGTCGTCAACGTTGTCCGTCATGCCGTCAACGTTATCCGTCACGCTGTTAACGTTGTCGGTCACGCTGTCAACATTGTCCGTCACGTCGTCAACGTTATCGGTCACGTCGTCAACATTGTCGGTTAGGCTGTCAACGTTGACAGTGAAACCGATAACGTTGTCCACGAGGCGGTAAAACCCGATGGTATAAAATCAAAACCTCCAAATGAGTAGTGTATCCTGCCAGTCTGCTAATGAAAGCAGTGCCAGGTCATTGATGAGTCTATTTGTTGGGTAAGAAAAAGCCGTTCTAACGGCAACACGATTACAAAAATAATAATTTTTAAAAATTTTGCAAGTGAAAATGATTTTTTTAAATATTGAATGAATGGTAACCTTATTAAAACTAAAATCAACATCGCCTAAATCCTTAAACGCTATGGATGACTCAGTAAAGACCCTGGGTTTTTGCGAACGGCTGTTCATAGCAACAATAACTGCACCGGCGACAGGTATAATATTCCAACTGTTAATTTTCCTATCTTCGCGCAAATGTACGGCATGAACCGAGGCGATTTCTACGGCATCCTGCGCAAGGCGGGCATTTTGTATTACCTGGATTTTGGGCGGTTTTTCTGGCAAAAGCTGAGCCGCTGGCGGCAAAACCGGCGCTTTAGGCAGGAGCATCCGCAGGTGGCGCTGCCGCCGGATTATTTGATCTATGAGTCTTATCACCTGAGTTACGCGCATTATTATAAAGAAGGTAAGGATACCGCGCAGTGGCTGGTGGCCACCCTGGGGCGCTACGTCGCCTTGCAAGAGGTGCGGGTGTTGGATTGGGGCTGTGGTCCGGGCAGGATTATCCGGCATTTGCCGGAACTGCTGGATGAATCGTGCGAGCTGTACGGCACGGATTACAATGCGCAATCTATTCTATGGTGCAGCACGCATATCCCCGAAGTGGAATTTCGGCTCAATCAGTTGCAGCCCCCACTGGCATTTGCTGCTGATTTTTTCGACGTGGTGTATGGCATTTCTATTTTTACCCACTTATCCGAACAATCGCACTACGATTGGATGCTGGAACTACTGCGGGTCTGCAAACCTGGCGCTACGTTGCTGCTAACAACGCATGGGGATGCCTTTCAGAATCATCTGTCGCAGGAGGAGTTGTCAAAATATCAGCGCGGCGAGTTGGTGATACGCGATAAGGTGAAGGAAGGACATAAGGTCTATGGCGCCTTTCATCCACCGACCTGGGCACGGCATTTTTTCAAGCGCCATGCGGAAATTGTTGATTATCTGCCAGGTAAGATGGAGGCTGGCAAAGTGGAACAGGATGTGTGGATACTGCGGAAGCGTTAGGCGCAATCAAAAAATCCACCCTGTTCAGACCGCTTGATACAATTTTGCATACCGGGCAATATATTTTCCGATAATATCAAATTCCAGATTGACTTTATCACCCTCTTGTAAAGTTTTGAAGGTGGTATGCTCATAGGTATAAGGAATGATGGCAACGGAGAAAACATCGTCGTAAGGCTCAACCACTGTAAGGCTCACCCCATTGATACAAATGGAGCCTTTGTCCACCAGCAGATGCTCTTCGGTAGGGGTGTAACGGAAGCGGTAATACCAACTGCCGTCCAGAACTTCCACGGCGATGCATTCGGCGGTGGTGTCCACATGTCCCTGCACCATGTGTCCATCGAGCCGGGCATTAGCAAGCATGGCGCGTTCGAGGTTGACCAGGCTACCTTCCTGCAAAGCACTCAGATTAGAACGCTGCAAAGTTTCGAGAATGGCAGTGACCGTATGTGCGCCATCTTCCAGGGCAACGACAGTAAGACAGACGCCATTATGCGCCAGACTTTGATCAATTTTTAATTCGTGAGAAATGGGTGACGCAATGGTGAAATGAACATTGCTACCTTCGCGACGAATGGTTTTGACGGTACCCAGGGATTCGATAATGCCAGTGAACATAGTTTGAAGTTCGTAAGTTTGGAGGTTTGGGAGTTGAGCGATTGGATTATAACAGATCCGAACGCCGAACTCCCAAACTGAATAACTTTAATTCCCGCGAATGAGTTCAATATAGCCGCTGAGTATTTCCGTTTGTAGGCGGATGCCCTCAACCCTTCGCTCAAAGACACGGCAAGTGTAATAATACGTCCCCTCGTTGAGGTCCTGCCCGTTTTTATTCTGCCCATTCCAATTGATATTCGGATCAGTGGTTTCAAACACAAGTTGTCCCCAGCGGTTGAATACTTTGAATTCCACACTTTCGATGAAGCAGAACGGATAAGGTTTGAACAAATCATTCTGACCATCGCCGTTTGGAGTAAAGGTATTAGGCAAACTGTAGAACGGACAATTATCCACGCAAATGGTATCACTGGGCAAGCTTTCGTTGTTTTTCAGGTCAAAAGAAGTCACGTAGTAACAACCCGCCAGTCCCTCTTCGGGCATATGCTCGTATTCGGTTTTGGAAGCGCCTTCGATGCTGGCGATCAACTGGAACGGCGCATCCTGCGTTGGTGCGAAATAGATATTATATCCTACGACATCGGTAGCTTCCGGGCAGAATGCGACGGGGTTGGTCCAAATCAAGGTATTAAACAATTCCCCTTCTGCGCAGGTAACGCCTTCATCGCAGATATTTCTTACCTCCAGCTCAGTAGGGCAGGGGGGGACATCATCTACCGGGATGGAGCAGTCTTCCTGCGAATTATTGTACAGTGGACTGATAATGCCTGGAATGCCATAAGAGCCGACGCTCACAATTTTATAGCAATATTCCTGTCCATTTACCAAGCCGGTATGACGGTAAGACGCATCAGCTACCGTTGCAATGGTGTCGAAATTGCCCTGGGCATCTTTTAACAATACATGATATTCGTAATTCTCCCAGGGTACTTGCTCTTGCCAGGACAGTACATTCGCTCGGTCGGTAGGTGCAACACTCAGGAAGACCGAAGAAGCGCCATTGGTAGAACCGAGCGGGGTAGCGCTGTTGTTGGTATAAAATCTGATTTTATAACTGTAAGCTGTACCGGCAGTATTTAAACCCGTATCTACAAAGCAAGTATCATTTGCACCCGCAAACGTCTGGCTCACAAAGTTTACCCCAATCGGCTGGAAAGCGCTTTCCATGGTAGTCATACCGGTAGCCCGAAGCACTTCATACCGGTAAGGACCGCGATTAACGATGGTATCCAGATCTGTGGCATCGGGTTTCGACCAGCAGACGCGCATTTGCCCATTGGTACTACTGGTAGTGAGTACATCCACATTGGTAATCAAAGGTACATCCCGGCTGAGTTGCACGCAAGCCTCCGGCGATGGCAAACTTTCTACAATATTGTAAATGAATCTGCGCCCGGGCGTTTGTTTGGCAAATTCTGCCAAGATGCGGTAACAATACGTGCGTCCTCGTTCTACGGTTTCGTCGAGGAAATAATATCGCCCGTCCTTGGTAGTTTTGATCGGAGTGAGGGTCAGTTTGGTATAACCGCGCCCCGCCAGCCCCGTGGTACAGGTATCGAGCGGAAATACATTGCTGCCTTCACGTCGCCAGACGGTAAAGCCCAGAAAGATACTTTCTTTAATATCTTCACACACATAAGGGAGCTTCCAGGTGACCTCCGTTCGTCCATTGCCAGGGATAGCCCGCACCTCCTGCGGCGGCGGACCCACTACTTTGATGCGAATGGTTTTCAACGTAGCCAAGCCACTGGTATCACCAAAGAAATTATCGGTTGCTTTGAATACAACCGAATAATACTGTTCGGAAATATGATTGCAATCCGTTTGCCAGCGGAACCGTTTTACTGTAGGGTCATCGCGGAAAACCCCGTCGTTCAATTCAAACGTTGCCGGATTGGTTGTCACCTCAAAAGGTCCACCCAATGCGGTGAGGCGTACCCGCTGCCTGGTCTCATCAATAGGTGCCGTAGCGGACACGCGTATATCTACCACTTCACCAGCAATTACACAGATTTCCTCTATGGAAGTTTCGATCACGGGTGGTTTATTGTCGCATTCGTCAACCCGGATTTGCATATCGCGCACAATGGTATCGATCGCGACGCCATTGCGGTATTCGACAATAATGATAGCCAGATTGTATTCCCCCCGGCGTTGGGGTGCATCCCACACAATATCACCCGTTCGCTCGTTGATCGTGAGGCGATTCATCGGACCCGGATTAATCAAGGTTGGAAATAAATAATTCGGCACTACCACATTTGCATCCTGATACGGCGTAGTAAAATGGAACGACAAGCTATCGCCATCCCGGTCGAATGCATTGGGATTGTGCGTAAATACCTTGCCTACACAAGCTACATCTACCGGGGGCTGTAGCAATACCGGCGTATTATTACACCCTTGAAACTGCGGATTGGGAAAAGTATAAACTGTTTGAATATGAAAGCGAATCTGTTCTGAATTCGGGAAATTTACATTTAAAATACCGCCGTTGCGGTTAGGGTCATTCATTGAAATAACATAAGTACCCCGCGAAGGATAAGTATGAAAAACAATGTAAATATTTTTTTTGATATCATTCTCCAGTGGTTCGCCCTGAGGAGGGGTGCCGGCACCGTTTACCCGAACAACCATCTGGCAGGTACCATCTCCGAAGCAGACATCTACCGAATCCCGGTCAGCCTGCACACTACTGGTTTTGGAATAAGTTACCACCGTAATTTTCACACGCAGACTCTGGGTGCAGTCGCCCACCTGCTCCACCGTAATTTCGCCGGCGCGGTTATGCGTTGCCCACAAAGCTTGACTCAACAGCAGGAAAAAAGTAAAAAGAATCGCAGATCGGAAAAAGACGTAAATATTTGGCATAGTTTGATCAGATTAAGGCAATTTACATCTCCAATGTACACAAT
>JBKBWT010000350.1:0-6522 GCA_046314415.1 Saprospiraceae bacterium | reverse complement strand
CAGTAAAGAACAATATCTACAGTGGTATCAATTGATGTTGCGCATCCGCCGATTTGAGGAGCGCGCATTGGTGGCGTATGGTCAGCAGAAAATTCGCGGTTTTTGCCACGTTTACATTGGGCAGGAAGCGATTGCCGCAGGTATAGAGTCTGCTTTGATTCCTGGTGATTCGATCGTAACCGCCTACCGTCAGCATGGTACCGCCATTGGACGGGGTGTTTCGATGCGGGCAGCAATGGCAGAGTTATTTGGCAAAGCAACTGGTATTGTAAAAGGAAAGGGTGGTTCGATGCACTTTTTCTATGCAGAAAATAAATATTTCGGAGGCAATGGTATCGTTGGGGCGCAGATCCCAATCGGTACGGGCATTGCCTTTGCTGAGCAATACAAAGGCACGAATAATTTGTGCGTGACTATGTTCGGCGACGGTGCGGCACGGCAAGGCGCGCTGTACGAATCATTCAACATGGCGATGACCTGGAAACTGCCGGTATTGTACATTGTGGAAAACAATGGGTATGCAATGGGCACTTCGGTAGCGCGTACGAGCAACGTACACGATCTTTACAAAATCGGTTTGGCTTTTGATATGCCGAGTGAAGCCGTAGATGGCATGCGTCCGGAGTCGGTGCATGAAGCAATCCAAAGAGCGGCTGCACACATTCGTTCGGGTAAGGGACCTTATTTCCTGGAAATCAAGACCTACCGTTATAAAGGACACTCTGTTTCCGACCCGGCGAAGTATCGTTCTAAAGAAGAAGTAGAGGAATACAAAGAAAAAGACCCAATCAAGGTGACGGAAGATCACATCCTATCCAATGGAATTGCTACGGAAGCAGAGATTCAGGCAATTAAGGATCAGATCAAAGCAGAAGTAGAAGATGCGGTAAAATTTGCCGAGGAATCGCCATTCCCGGATCCTTCCGAATTATATACCGATAACTATACACAGCCAGATTATCCTTTTATTAAGGATTAATTTACTGGGTTTTAGTGCTAAATTCTGAAGAAAAAATAAAGCGGCAGGAGTGCAGTAAAGCTCTTTCGCCGCTTTTTTTTGTACAAATTTGTTGCAGTAACAAAACTTTCTCTATCTTTGCGTGGCTTTTTAAAAACCTATTTACGAAGACAGAAAAGAGATGTCAGATTAGAAATTTGAAAGGTGAGATTCGAAAATCACAGCATTGGTAGCTGAACGTTTCTTATTTCAAATTTTATAATTTCAATTTTGATAGCTCGCCTCTGACTTCTGATTTCCAAAACTTTTAGTGCGTAAGATGGCAAAGAAAAAACAGGAACTGAAAAAAGCGGATGAAGTCCTGATTGACGTGGTTGAAGTGCGCGAACAGGCTGGCGACTTCTTTGAACGGAATCGCTTATATGTATTGGGCGGCATCGGTTTGCTGGTACTCGTACTCGGCGGTTGGTTTGCTTATAATCAGTTTTACAAAGTGCCCAAACAGCAGGAAGCAGTTGAACAAATGTTTCAGGCGCAGATTCAGTTTGAGCGGGATTCCTTCCAGTTGGCATTGATCAATCCGGGCGGCGGCTATCTGGGTTTCCTCGACATTATTGATAATTATGGCGGTACGCCTGCGGCTAATACGGCTAAATATTATGCCGGCGTGAGCTACCTGCACATCGGTCAGGAGAAAAACAACGCCAATAAAGAATTTGAAGCGGCTATTTCTTATCTGAAAGATTTTGACGCGAAAGGGGATGTAATGCCGATTGTGAAAAATGGTGCGTTGGGTGATGCCTATGCCGAATTGAAAGATTTCAGCCAGGCGATGAGCTATTATAAAAAAGCCGTTAGTTCAGGTGATAATCAATTACTTACGCCTTATTACCTGAAGAAAGTAGGCATGTTGAATGAAAAAAATGGCGACGCGCAAGCCGCATTAAATGCCTACGAACAAATTAAAAATGAATATCCCAATTCGCCCGAAGCACGCGATATTGAAAAATACATCGCACGGGTGACCCCTAAAGGTTAATCACAGAACATTTTCAAACTTCTACCTAAAGGTAAGATGCGTTATTAATCGTATCTTACCTTTTTTATTTTAATTTTATATAAATTGTATCATATTTTAAACTGTTATTAATAAATTATTGTCTAAAATCTAAAGTCTGATCTTATGGCTTCGGCATTGAAAAATTTATCCAGTTACGACGAAAATACCATTCCATCCGCAGAAAATATGAGTTTTGGGATTGTGGTAGCCGAGTGGAACGCGGAGATTACCCACGCTTTATACGAAGGATGCTTTGATACTTTGGTAAAGCATGGCGCAAAGGAAGAACACATTCACACCATTCAGGTGCCGGGGTCTTTTGAGTTGCCCGCCGGTGCGCGAATGTTGGCGAGTCGGCATAAGCTAGACGCCGTTATATGTCTGGGTTGCGTGATTAAAGGAGAAACCAAGCACGATGAATACATCAGCAATGCGGTGGCGACGGGCTTAGTCAATCTCAGTATCGCTTCCGGGCAGCCCTTTATTTTTGGGGTGCTCACGCCTAACAATATGGAGCAAGCGCTGGACCGGGCTGGTGGTAAACACGGTAATAAGGGGATAGAAGCAGCTGTAAGCGCTATTCGGATGGCGGCATTGCGCAAGCAAGCAACCAGCAAGCCTAAAATCGGGTTTTAGTTCTAAAATTATTATAAAATTATAAATTTTATATAATATGTAGTTTTATAGTAATGTATGGCTACAAATCCCATAAAAATTGAGCTTTTTTCTGCTAATTATATGGGTATAATTAAAATATGAATATCTCTATCATAGAAACCGGCTTTTTTAAATTGGATGGCGGTGCGATGTTTGGCATTGTGCCCAAGCGCTTGTGGCAAAAGCTCAACCCTCCGGATGAAAATAACCTTTGTACCTGGGCAATGCGTTGCTTATTAATCGAAACCGATACGCGTAAAATACTGATTGACACCGGTATTGGTGATAAACAGGATGCCAGATTTCGGGCGCATTTTGAACCTTTTGGGGAGAAAACATTATTCACTTCGCTGGCAGAAAAAGGCATTCAACCCGAAGCAATTACCGATGTATTGCTAACGCATTTACATTTTGATCATGTCGGCGGGGCAGTGAAAAAGGATAGTAATAATAATTTTGTTCCCACTTTTCCGAATGCCACTTACTGGAGTAATGAAGTACACTGGAACTGGGCAATGCAACCCAATGAGCGTGAAAAAGCCTCGTTTTTAAAAGAAAATTTTGTGCCGCTGCAAGAAGCGGGTGTTGTACAATTCATTGATATTCAGAAAGATGATGTAGAATGGCTCCCCGGTATTCACCTGCGTTTCGTGTATGGGCATACCGAAGCCATGATGTTGCCGATTATACAATATAATAATCACACTTTTATTTACTGCGCCGATGTAATTCCCTCCTCTTATCATATCGGCATGCCGTATATCATGAGTTATGATGTGCGCCCTTTATTAACTTTGGAAGAAAAGGAGCGCATTCTCATGGAAGCTGTTGCCGGCAAGCACCGCCTTATTTTTGAGCATGACCCATTTACAGCCAGTGCTACTGTAACCCAAGATGAGCGAGGGAGAATAATTGCAGCTGATTTATTTACAGCATTATTATAATTATATAATTTTTAATTAAAATATTATCAAGAATAATTCATTTGTGTAAACATCGTGCCCGGCGTCACACCGGCAAATTCTTTAAAATCGCGGATGAAATGTGCCTGATCGGCGTAATCATGACTCAGTGCCACATCCGCCCAGTTGAAATGGTCTTGTTGCTGAATGTCAGTATAGGTTTGACTAAAGCGCACGATGCGATGATATAATTTTGGACTCAAACCTAATTTTTCTTTAAAGGTGCGTTGCAATTGCCGCTCACCCACTTGCAAACTCTTGCTCAGGTATTCAATGGACAGATTGCCGCCCGCCTGGCGAATGCGCCGCAGTGCTTCCAGAAAATAATTGTTTTCAGCCGCTGCAAAATGCAATTGTTGTTTGAAAAAAGCTTCGATCAGCGCAATTCTGGCGATGTTGGTCTTGGCTTCGCGCAAGCGTTCCAGCAGGTGCGTTCCTTTCCAGCCCAATATTTCCTCTAAATCTACAAAGGAATTGAAAAAATCTGCCAACGGACGGTTAAACAATTGAATAAAGCCTTCCGGTTTTAAACGCACGTGAAAAATTTCCGTGTTTCCGCTAATCGTCCACACCGTTGTTTCTTTCGTCACGCCGATGAGAAATGCCGTGGGATACTGCTGGAAATTGCTGCCTTGCCAACCTTTGCACGAAGGATTTTTGATTTGAAAAATGAGCTCGGTAGTGCCATGTGGCAAGCAATACTGATCTGGCGAAGATTCATTGTTGAATCCCAGGAAAGTCTCGTACCGGTATTCCGCCACAAAAGGCTGGAGCGCGGGAGAAGGCTGAAAGGTTTCGGTGATGAAGCTCATGATCAGGTGTTGTTGGTTATAGTTGAACGCGCCTCGGCTGGCTGCGACGAATCAGGTAACTTGGTGCTACCTGATTCGTTTTGCCGGATTTCAGACATGCGCTTGCCAAATTTAATGTATTTACACGATTTTTGTTCAACATTTAGACTTACTCGGCTACTTCGGCGACCGATAATGGTTTTGGTACGATGTTGTGCACCGGTTTAGTGGACTTCAGGAAGGTAAAAATCGCGCGCAAGTCTTCGTTGCTCATGTTTTTGTACACAAACCAGGGCATCGGTGGCAGTAGCGGGCGGGTATCATCCATTCCTTTCGACTTACCTTCGCGGATTGCCTTGAAAAACTGAGCTTCCGACCAATTACCAATACCTGTTTCATCGGAGGTAAGATTGGCAGCGAAAGATACACCCCAGGGACCTACCGCCGCAGTCAGATCATGCCGGAAATACATCCAATCGGACAACACACTGGTATCTACCTTTGAAACCGGTACATCCATCGGGTGCCCGGAGAGGCGACGCTCCAGGACCAGCTCCGGACCATTCGGACCCATCACCTTCGGCGTATGACAATCATCACAGCCAATCACGCCGACCAAATACTCGCCTCTTTTGCGCAGTTCTTCCTTGGTGGGCACATAGCTGGTACTTTCTTTTTGTTCTTCTTCATTGCAAGCCGCCAGAAACATAGCCGCATTTGCCAGGATGACAAGGCTGATAATTACAACATTTTTCATGATTCGAGTGATTTTAATGTTTGTTGTTTGTTTTTTCTACAAAATTAAATCCACTTTATCCCGGAGTATTGAAAAAATGCGACATGCTGCCTCGCATGAATGGGTGAGGGGAAATAATGAAATAATGAATAATGGATAGTTAATAATGAAGTAATAGAAATGTAAAATGCAATGTGTAGTTAAATAAGTAGAGGCGTATTGTTAATTATTTTGTATAAAAAGCTTATAGTCAGTTGTTTAAAGTGTTAATTGTTTGATGCTGTTGTATCATGGAATTTGCAATGTAATTATTGCAAATTCCATGATGGTTGCTAAATAAGCTAAAATATAATATCCTCATAATCCTCAATCGGTTCCGGGAGGGCAAAGATGCTGCGGGTTTTTTGTATCGGATCATGATCATTTAGTCCAAATTGTAAGCCGGTTAATTCTTCTATTTTGGTAAGCGGCACCTGATAGGTTTTAAATTGTTCATACCGAAAACCCAGGTCACGTTCGGTAATCGATTCAATCAGATCATCCTGTTGCACGAGATAGCCCGTTGCCGAGAGTTCGCCATCGGGTTTTACCATAACAATGATCTTCCAAAACTGCCCAGGTATTTGTATGCCTTTCGCTTTGCGGTCATTTTCGTTGAAAACCGGACCTGAAAATACCGAGATTCGCAAGTCATTTTTCCGGGCGTTTTTAAGTGCATAATCTTCCAAGCCTTTCCAGCGCTGGGCGTTGCGATTAAAATCTTTATGTTGCGGAACGGCATTCGTCAGATAAAAGGTATCGTCATTGGCGGCGAGTGCCTCGGTCAGCGTGTTTCCCCAAAGGGCATATTCCCGGCGAACCATGTGCCCCAAGTCAAAATCATTGTGTTCGTAAAAAGACTCCGGTATTTGCGCAGTCTTGGGAATACGCGGATCTAAATCCCAGTCGTCACCGCCCATTTCTTTGCGACTCGGAATCTGATCTTTCAATTCATTATATTTATGCGCATCCACATTAACTGCCGTATAATAAGGCATCCGGCGTGCCGTGTTCATGGCTACGCTAAAATGCCTATAATGCAGCAGCGGGTCAGTATCTTCCGGCAGCGGCGGTAAGGGAATACACACGGATAAAAAATTTGGATTGAATCCCGTGCGGCCATCGGGCACCGGATTAACCTCAATAGGTTTGGGCGGATCAGGCGTAGGTTCTGAGGCAGATTCGGGTGCTGCGGTGGTTTCAGCAGTCGTTTCAGGCTGTGGTTGAGGCTCAATGGTTGGTTCGGATTTAGGTTCAGGAGCCACTGGCTGCGCTTCTTCTGGTGGAAAAGAAAAAATGCTGACGAGCCAAGCCCAAAT
>JBKBWT010000349.1:0-6573 GCA_046314415.1 Saprospiraceae bacterium | reverse complement strand
TCAAATCCGCCCCACCCTTCTCCAGCGCCAATATGATATTTTCTGCATCATGTAATTTCGGAAAACCCGCCGTGAAGTAAATGTTGAAGATATTTTCTTTCTTATATTGAAATAATTGTATAATTCTGTTCATAAAAAATTATTTAAAATTTAAAATTTGACGTTTAATCTTTCAAAAGTCTAAGTATCGAGGGCAATCAGAGTAATCCTCTCTCATGAAGCAAATAGCATTTTTTGAAATACTCTGCGCGGGAAAGCCGTCCGTTACTGTTTGAGCATGAGAGTGCTTAATCAAATAGATTAAAAAGCGTTGGCACGAGTTTAACGGACTAGACCTTTTTGCTTACTTTTTGGGGCAATGCCAAAAAGTAAGAAGAAATTCAAACGCAAAGTACCGAAAAACAAGCATTTGCATCAATAAAACAGGCATTGCCAATATCCACAGTATCAAAAGTGTCAATAGCATCCATAGTCTCAACAGCCCCTACAGCATCTTCATATACGCCGCCAAATCCTTATCTCCCCTTCCCGACAAATTCACCACTATTACATCTCCTTTATTAAATTTTATTTTATTCAACGCATAAAACGCATGCGCCGTCTCCAACGCCGGAATAATCCCCTCCGTCCGCGCCAAATCAAACGCCGCCGCCAAAGCCTCGTCATCCGTGATGGGCACCGCCTCTGCCCGACCCGTCGCAATCAAATGCGCGTGCAGCGGACCAATCCCCGGATAATCCAAGCCCGCCGAAATCGAATACGGCTCCACAATCTGCCCGTCCTCCGTCTGCATCAGTAGCGTCCGGCTCCCGTGAATGATGCCCTTCGTACCCAGCACACTCGTCGCCGCCGAATGCCCGCTATCCACGCCTTTGCCCGCCGCTTCCACCGCGATCAGGCGCACCCGCCGGTCATTCAGATAATGAAAATACGCACCCGCCGCATTGCTGCCGCCGCCCACACACGCGATCACCAGATCAGGATAATTCCGTCCCACCTGCTCCTCCAGCTGTCCCATCGTTTCCTCGCTAATCACCGACTGAAACCGCGCCACCATATCCGGGTACGGATGCGGACCAACAACTGATCCGATTATGTAATGCGTATGTTCCGGATTATTAATCCAATCGCGAATCGCTTCATTCGTCGCATCCTTCAGCGTCTGACTACCACTCGTCGCCGGTCGCACCTCTGCGCCCAACATCTTCATCCTCGCCACATTCGGCGCCTGCCGCTCAATGTCAACCGCGCCCATATACACGATGCACTCCAAGCCCATCAGCGCGCACACCGTCGCCGTCGCCACCCCGTGCTGCCCCGCGCCCGTCTCCGCAATGATGCGCGTCTTGCCCAGCCGCTTCGCCAGCAAAATCTGCCCAATCGTGTTGTTAATCTTATGCGCCCCCGTATGGCACAGGTCCTCCCGCTTCAGGTAAATGCTCGCCCCATACCGCTCCGACAAACGCTCTGCCAGGTACAACGGCGTCGGTCGCCCCACATAATCCTTCAGCAATTGCTGAAATTCCCGCTGAAAATCAGGTGTATATATAATACTTAAATATTGCTCCCGTAGCTCCTCCACATTCGCATACAACAACTCCGGGATAAACGCGCCCCCAAATTCGCCGTAGTAGCCCCGCTCGTCCACGGCAATTGATAATTGATGATTGATCATTGCTGATTCTGCCACTTTTACATTTTGCATTTTATATTTTACATTTTGCAGTTTCCCTTAATATAATTCTTCTTTTCTACCAAAATACAAAGCAATATCATCTATTGCTCGTTTCATTCTATTTGCCATCGCTTCTTCATTTAAATATATTGAAAATTCTGGTACGTTTTTCACACTAAAAATTTCATTTTCTATAGTTTGACTTGCATTAAATTCAAAATTAAAGCACTCTATTGTAAATAATTGTTTCATATTGAATGCCTTACAAACGATTATATGTTCATCACTACTATTTTCTATGCTTTTATAATTTATATTTAATTTCACCTCTGATATATTTTTGAATTCTCCTTTTATTACAAATAGTTTTTCATTTGATGAAGGCAAAGATGGTTGTGATAACAAAGACTGTATAGCTTCCCCGTGTTCAGTTAACACCTTTCTTTTCTTCTGAAGCAGGAACTCTCCTGTAGAAGAAAATTCTACTTTAGAAAAGATAACTTTTTCGTTAGTATGAAAAAATTTATTTTGCCTACTTTGTAAATAAATTAAAGATTCTAACTTACCCTTTAACCATTCTAAGGCATCTTCAATAATAAATGCTCTTTTATTACTATTAATAGAACTATGAGCCCAATCTGAATTTGAATCTTGAATCTTATCAAGGATTTTAATAAAACTTGAAGTTATCCTACTATATTCGTTATTATATTGTTCGCTAGAAAGTAAATTCTGCCTATTCTCACTCTCGTTTTTTTTATATCTTTCCTGCAATAGAATAATTTCGTTAAATAAAGATGAATTTTTATTAATTAAATTTTTTAACTCCTGAATTGCATATTCAATATCTTGCTTTTCTAATATTTCGATAATGTGAGGTTTCAGATTTTCGGATTTCATGGCTTGTGTATTTTTGAATTCAAGCCTAAAAATAAACTTTCTTACCAAAAAAATGTCGCTTAAAATATCAGCACATTAGCAAACCGGCACATCAGCACATTAAACTCATTTATCCAACGCCTCCAAAAACCTTCTAACTTTCTCAACATCTTTAACCCCAGGTTTAATCTCAAACCGACTATTCACATCCACCCCATACAACTGCGGAAAATCCAGCCCCCGAATCACCGCCGCATCCCCTTCCTCAATCCCCCCACTCAGCAAAAACGGCGTATTGCCCTTATATTTTTCCAGCAACTGCCAATCAAACCGCACCCCGCTCCCGCCATGCTGCGGCGTCTTCGTATCAAATAAAAACAACGAACAAATGCCCTCATACGCCCGCGTCTGCGCAAAATCAAAATCCGCATCCACCGCAAAAGCCTTGATAAACCGCGCACTCCGCAAGGTACTCGCCGCCCAGAACGACTGTATTTCCCGACAATATTCCGGGCTTTCATTGCCGTGCAATTGCACGTAGTCTAACTCAAAATCATGCACTTTGTTGAGAATCTCCTCAATCTCCGCATTCACAAACACGCCGACTTTCTTGATGCCTTTCCCCCGTACCGCCGCCATTGCGCTGGCAAGTCCCCCTTGGGGGGATTTAGGGGGCTGCATATAACGTGGTGATTTTTTATAAAATATAAATCCCATAAAATCAATTGGCAACTGTGCCAATTCCTCGATATTCGCCGGGTCGTTTAAACCACATACTTTTACTTTCATATTTTTTAGATGCCAGATTTAGAGATGCCAGATGCCAGACCACTCAAAGCGTGTACATTGTCTGAATCAGGATTTACAGAATTTTAGAATGTTCAAAATATTATATACTTATTACATTAAAATCGCCGTCCAGACAAAAAAGTCCGCGAAAATCCGCGTTATCTGTGTCGGCTGCGTTCCTATCAAGTAAAGAGGGCAATCACCCCATTCCCCTATTCCCCCATCACCTAAACAATTGCATTATGCAACAAATCCTCCATATAACTTACTTTTTCAATAAATGCTCGACAAGATTCCCCCGGATTCGCCGTCTTCATAAAATGCTCGCCCATCAAAAAACCCCGATACCCCTGGCTCCGCAATGACACTACCGCCTGCGGATTACTAATGCCACTCTCCGAAATCTTCACAAATTCCGCCGGAATCTGCTCCGCCAGCTCATACGACGCCTCCAGACTCGTCACCATCGTCTTCAAATTCCGATTATTCACGCCGACCAAATCCAGATTTGGATTCAATTTTTCCAACTGCTCCGCCGAATGAATCTCCATCAACACCTCCAACCCCAGCGATTTAGCAAATGCTGCCAATTGCGCAACCTGTTCTTTTTCAAGACATTCTGCAATCAACAAAATCACATCCGCACCCATCGCTTTCGCCTCCAGAATCTGATATTCGTCCACGATAAAATCCTTCCGCAAAATCGGAATTTTATGCAACACCCGCGCCACCTGCACGTCCTCGCTTCGCCCACCAAAAAAATCCGCATCGGTCAATATGGACAAGCCGCTCACGCCCGCCTGCACATACCCCGTCGTCACCGCCTCCACCGACACCTGGTCATTGATCACCCCCGCCGACGGCGATTTCCGCTTAAATTCTGCAATAATCCCCGATGCGCCTTTCTCCAGCAACGCCTTCTTCAACGACACGGTCTCCCGCCCAAAAAACGGACTTTTTTCCAATTCCGTAATCGGTTGCGTCGCTTTCCGCTGCGCCACTTCCTCGATTTTATGTGCAATGATTTTATCCAGTATATTCATATTAATCTTATTTTCGAAAATATATTAATATTCATAAATAACCATCGTATTTCTTGATAAAGTATCCTGTTTAAAATTAGATTTATCCGCAAGTATTACCTTTGGATTTTTAAAAATTTTAAAAACAGTTATCGTATCTTTATTATCAATAATGAAATTCGGATAAATTTGTATATTTTGAATAAAGCAATCATAGCTTTGAGCAAATAATTTATCATCTTGTAAATCTTGTAAAGTATAACTCAAAGCTCCTTCTGGTAAATATCTATAAAATTCTCTTAATGAACCATCATTAGAAAACAGGTAAGAATGTTTCTTAACATAATAAATATCATTAATTTTATAATAACAACTCTCAATCGTATTAAATTCATTATCAGGACAATACCAACGACCTTCACCCTTCATTTTAGTCCACAAAATAGATTTTACTTTAACTCTTTTAATATCAGATAATCCTTCATCATTTAGTTGCGCACAACCAAATAATAAAAAAGCAAAAACATTTAATAAATAATACGCTTTCATAAAATGAAAGTATCAATCTAATCAAATAGTAATTCCTACCTTCCGAAGTACCCCCGCGCGGGAGGCTCGGCAAATCACTGTTCGACGGAGGAGTTTGATTTGCCTAGCGTTTTTTGGTGACTTTTTGGGGCGATGCCAAAAAGTTACAAACTCCAAGCGCAAAGCATCAACAAACAAAACCTCCACTAAAAAACACTACAAACGAAGCAGTTAAGCATTCAAAAGTTTATTAAAGTTACTCAAAGCACGTTTGCTTTCAATACTCTCTCTTGCCTCCTCCACACAATCAAAAAACGTCCTTCCCGGCTGCATCGTCTTAATCGCCAGCCCCGCATTCACCGTCACCACCGCCTTTTGCGCCGGCGTCGCCTCATTTTGTAGCACATTCCTAAAAATCTTCGCCGCATCCTCCGCCGTCCCGCCGCAATACAAATCGGGTGGCGACAACCTCGGCTGCTTCAAATCCTCCGGCTCCAGCACCAACTCGCCCTCATTCGTCTGCACCTTGAACCTGCCCGTCAGCGAAATCTCATCGTACCCATCCAACGCATACACAATCGCAAAGCGCCGCCCCGACTGCTGCATGATGTAATGATACATCCGCGACAATTCCAGACTCGACGTGCCGTACAACTGATGCGTCGGCTGCACCGGATTCACCAGCGGACCCAACATATTAAAAAATGTCCGAATACCCAATTCCCGTCGCACCGCCGCCACTTCCTTTAGTGCCGGATGAAACAAAGGCGCGTGCAAAAAACACAAATTCGCCTCGTCCAACTGCCGCCGCAGCACATCCCCATCATTCGTAAACTGGTAGCCCAATGTTTGCAGCACATTCGACGAACCCACCGCCGACGAAGCCCCATAATTCCCATGCTTCGTCACCTTATAGCCCGCGCCCGCCACCACCACCGCCGCCAGCGTCGAGATGTTGAACGTATCCTTATGGTCGCCGCCCGTCCCCACAATGTCCACCGTCTCCTGCCCCCGCACATCCAGCGGCACACACAGCTCCAGCAGCGCATCCCGAAAGCCCTCCAGCTCCGCCAGCCCAATGCCCCGCATCTGAAACACCGTAATAAAACTCGCGATCTGCACCGCCGGAAACGCCCCCTGCGCAATCCCCATCAGCACCCCCTTCGCCTCCTCCCGCGTCAACTTATGATGCTCGTATAATTTTTGTAATATTTCTTTCATAATAATTGTGTTCTGGTGTTAAAGTGTTCTGGTGTTCATGTAATAAAATTCTGAAAATTATAAAATTCTGAGAATTCTGATTCAGACAATTTGGGCACGTACCGGGCTATCCGCTCTCACCTCCATCCCTCCTCCCCTTGAGGGTCGGGGGCTGTCGGTACCGCTTCTATCCCGCGTGCACTCTACGTTTCCAAATTTGTCAATCATTATTTTCATTCATTAAATGAATTCCATTCTTCCAAAACCGTCCGAATCAAAATTCACAGAATTAAAAGATTTCCAGAATTATAATATCAAAAAATCATAAAATATCATAATCATCCTATCCCGAAGGGATGTGATGTACGACATAAAGAAGTGATAAAATTAAGCGACAAAAAGATATCGCCACTAGTTCTTTGAAAATCCGATAGCTTGAAAAATGGTATGCTGCGTAATCCAGGTATTGGGGCAAATATT
>JBKBWT010000348.1:0-6576 GCA_046314415.1 Saprospiraceae bacterium | reverse complement strand
AATGGTATGCCTACCGCGATACCGTGGATGCCGACTACGCCCGACGTTGCCTCTATGGCGCGATTGCGCTGCTGGCATTTATCAGTCTGGGTAAGTTTTTACTGCCGCGTTTATTCAGTAAAAGTCGTCCGAATGAAGATCAACCCCACGCTTTTGATACCAATCAACGCATTAACATCGAGCGACCCGACGGTAGCACGATCAATGTAGAATATTATGGCAAGGAAGATGCGCCGCCCATTGTATTTGTACACGGTTGGAATGCTACCATTGACGAATGGTACTACCAACGCAAATATTTTGAAAAAGATTACCGCATTATTATGATGGACCTGCCCGGTCTGGGCAAATCCACTCGCCCTCGGAACAAAGATTTTTCCCTCTCGAAGATGGCGCTCGATTTGCAAGCCGTCATCGAACAAAGTAACGCCCAAAACCCCATCCTGTGGGGACACAGCATCGGCGGAATGACTATCCTCACCCTCGTTGCCAAGCATTACGATGCCCTGAAACAACCCATCAGAGGCATTATTTTAGAACATACCACCTACACCAATCCAGTTAAAACCAGTATGCTCAGCGGACTACTCACTGCCCTTCAAAAACCGGTACTGACGCCGCTTTGCTACCTCATTATCTTTCTATCGCCCATCATGTGGCTCAGCCGTTGGATGAGTTACCTCAATGGCAACACCCATCTGATGTCGCGCTTCCTCACTTTTACGGGCACGCAGACCTATCGGCAGCTGAATTTCATCTCTTATTTGTCCACGATTGCACCACCGGCAGTGACGGCTCGTGGCGTGCTGGGCATGTTTGAATACGATGTAACGCCGGACTTGCCCAATCTGCAAGTACCAACGCTGGTGCTCGCTGCGGATAAAGACCGCCTTACCAAACCCGAAGCCAGTGCCCACATGCACCAAACCATGCCCAATGCCCAGCTCGTAACCGTTGCACCCGGTGGACACCAGGGCTTGCTCGAACGCCACGCGGAAGTAAACGCTGCCGCCGAGCAATTCATTCAATCGCTAACGGAAGTGCCAGGCACAACTACCCTGGAGGAAGAGGATATTATCAATCAGCAAGACCGCTTATAAATAACCGCCCTAGCCCGTTTTTAAAAACTGGACGGTTTGGCTTACAAATCTTTCATAATTTGTTTCAACTGTTCCAGCTTTTCCAGGGGCAGTTGCTGCAATTTCTGCAACAAATTCACCTCTTCGCGCCTGGGCAGCAGTTGGTGCAGCGGATGTGTATCCGGTATCGCTACCTCGCCCGTCTTTTCCCACTCCAGCAGGTCATTGGGTGTGCAATGCAACGCCACACACAGCTTTTCCAAAACCTTGTACGAAATGCTCCCCTGCTCATTGCGCAACAAACGACCAGTCCGATGGCGAGAAAACCCTTTTTTCAATAAATACTTGACAGGATTCGTAATCCCTCTTTGGCGCATCACCGCCGGTAAGTTCAATCTTAACATGACTATGTCCTTTTTGGTCAATAAAATCGAAATATACTGTATTTTTTATTGCAATATGTGTCATCATACTTAAATTATTTGTAACAGAAGTTGAAATGTATGTACCAGGAGTTGAATTGTATGCGCCAGGAGTTGAATTGTATGCGCCAAGAGTTAAATTGTATGTACCAGGAATTCAATTGTATGCGTCAAGAATTAAAATGTATGTACCAGAAATTGAATTGTATGCGTCAAGAGTTGAAATGTATGTACCAGGAGTTAAATTGTATGCGCCAGGAGTTGAATTGTATGCACCAGGAGTTCAATTGTATGTACCAGGAATTTAATTGTATGCGCCGGGAATTAAAATAGTTGTTCAAAAATTTTAAAAAAGTGTTTCACTAAATGAAAATGTTGTGTGAAAATAGGCAAGAATTATTTCCATTGTTGAATAAATGAGACAGGAACAACAAGCTTTTAAAATACCATATCACGACTGACCTCGAAGCGGTCACCGGTTAGAAGAAGCATCTGAATACGTACATTCGACTCCTTAGGAGTCGTACCCTTCGGAAGGTTGTTTTTCTGTAAACATATTATCCCTTCGGGATAACGATGAATAAATTATTAAAAATCAAAGCAAGTTTTCTGGTGGGATAGACCGTTTTGAGCGGTTTTTTTTGATTAATATGCCTAAAATGACAAGATCAGCTAACATAAAAGCGATGAGTAAAGCTATCGATACATAAAAAGCCGTTTCACTGCCAAAAAGCCATCTTGGTGGCTCCACTTCTATGCCTCTGGCGTACAAAAATTCCACAATAGACATGCCGCCTCCTCTGCCGTAATCATGTACATCAACAGATATTAGTAGGTTAGTTATATATAATATTTGGGCAATCACAATAAGTGCATATAATTTGGAGCTTTTAGAAGCAATAATCATTAAAGAAATATGAGCAATAAACATAATTACAATCAATATCAAAAATCCGGCAAAGATATAGCCGACGTTTTCCAGCCTTATTTTGAAAGCAAAAAAGGTACTTAAAGCTATAAAAACCAGCAGAAGTATTCTATTGAGGTTATTGCGATTCATCGAAAACATTTTCATTACTTCTTTCCCTTCTCCTTCGCTTTCTCTGCATTTTCCAGCAATTTAAACTCCACCATCTGGCGAATCAAGTCCAGGGGCATGGGCTGGTCGAGGGGAAATTGCATCGCCTACTCCAGGCTTGTTCTAATCCATTCTAATAATTCTTCAGTCGTAATGCAGTTGTGATAACCTTTTGCACGCAAACCATTTAACAATTTTACATCACCCGTCCATAGTTTGCCGTCCAGATAAGTAGTCAGCGCCACAAAAGGTAAGTCATCCATGTCGATATCTCTCACCAAGGGAGCCGATGCCGCCCAAATCGAGAAAGGAATTTGTTGATCAGAGATAAAGGAAATTTGTTTATAAACCTGAAAAATAACTTCGTTCACCTGCGTTTCGGTGGTTTTTGCCAATTCTAAAATGCGGGCGCGATGGCGGTCGATTTCTTCGCGCAGGTACTCGCTGGAGTAGAACTCCAATTTTTCATTGTTATTAAAGAGGATTTCGCCAATGTTAGACTGCGCATTCAGAATGGCACTAAAAACAATGTTGGTATCAACAATGATAATTTTCATAGAACGGGCTTAGGCTTCGTCTAATCCAGGAAAGCGTTCTTTATTCTTTTCCCACCAACCCTGCTTGACCTCCCGGGCGAGTTCATCAATCTGGCTTTGCGTAGCCTGGCTATCCTTGATGGCTTGTTTGTAAAAAAGATAATCCAGCATGCGCTGAATATCCTGCACCTCCATATCCGCCGGTAAGCGGATAATGATTTCGTGATCAGTTCTTTCTATGGTAAGCATACGCAATCGTGATTTGTAATAAAACGCCTGATTTTCATCTTTCGTTCCGCTAGGTCATTTCTTCTTCGCCTGCGCTTTCTCTGCATTCTCCAGCAATTTAAATTCCACCATCTGGCGAATCAAGTCCAAGGGCATGGGTTGGTCGAGGGGAAATTGCACCGAGCCTTTGCCGGTTTTGTATTGGGACAGTTCTTTTGCAAAGGAGTCATGCGCGGTGGGCGTCGCGTAGAAGCCGATGTGATTTTTAAACGCGGCGAAATGCGCCAGCACGCCATTTTGCTTGAAAGTGGGCATGGCATAGCTGATGGTCTCCTCCGCGTGGGGCGCAGCGGCTTTGATCGTCGCGCGGATTTGTTGCAGGATCGCCTGAATGTCTTCCGGGAAGGTGGCGATGTATTCGTCGATGGTGGTGGCGGTGGTGGGTGTCATGGTGGTTTTATTTTATTCCACTTTGTTCAACTAAAAATATAATGTTAGTTCCAGTTAAATTTAACCCATATCTTGTCATTTCGTCATCTACTTTTTGAGGTACTTGTCCCTGACCATGTCCTCCTAGTTTGTTTCTAATTGTTGGAATTCCGCTTTCGAGTAAGTTTTGTAATGATGTAAATTGATTTTGGGTAAATGTTGGAACTAAACCATTTTGAAAGCAGATTTGAATTAATTTTTTTGCTGTATCCGTTTGATTGTATGCCCAACCTTTTTCCTGGCAAATCACCTTCATAGTACTTTCAAACGCTTTTAAACACTCGGTTAAGCATTCTTTATTCCTTCCATGTCTGTAATGTTCGTGTGCTTTTAAATATTCTTCATTGGCACCGGCAAATTTATTATTCCATAATAAAGAAATGGTAGGCTTTGTAATTTCTTCGTGAATATAAGTAGAATCTAGGCGAATTATTTCCCCACCTTCAAAAGCATAACCAACACCGTGCTCTTTAAATCTCTCATTTAATTCATCTATAGCTCCTTGAGGTGATAACTTTACCTTAGTGTCTTGCCAATAATACCTATCATCTTTAAGTAGAGTATTGATATAATGAAATGATAATTCGATTACATCAATAGCTTTATCTGTCTCCGTAGTTCTTAATAAGAAATTTAAGACTTCTTCTTCACTTTCTCTATCCTCCCCTAAAATGAAAACCCCATATTCTCTACACAGTATATTGCGTAAAAAATCATATGCTTCTTTAGGCTTGCCTCCACCAAGCTCATATGGATCTTCCCCAATTGTATCCTGAATAATATGAACAATCTGCACTCTTAAAGGCTGCGGGATACTATCGTATATGTAAATCTCAGGAACTTCGCCTCGAAGTCTCTTTTGACGTTTTGAAAATAGATCAAATACAGGCATTTTCGTTTTATTTGATTTAACTGTGCTACTAAATATTATAGTTCCAAAGTATTTAATTTTTTTAGCAAAGCCTCCGTCTCCACCACCGTCGCAAATTCATTACACAAGCCAGCTCAATCAGTTCTTTACTTCCATTCCAAATTCCCTTCCATATATTTCAAATTGTACTGAAAAGCATTAATGCGCCAGCCGTGCTGCGTTTGTAATAAATGAAGGGCATAGGTGCCGACGAATGTTCTGGTGTTGCCTTGCTGGGCTGCTTTTTTGTAATGGGTGGCGGTGGCATAGGTAAATACGTCGGCTTCGGCGCCATTAATCGTTACTAAATGATTACCGCTGAGGTGGTTCACTGCATCAATGCCGGCAAATCCGCTTTGCCACATGTCACATACTTCCTTTGCCTGCATGGTTTTTGCTTCGGCTCCCAGGGAGGACATATCAAACCATATTTCTTTTGTAAATACTTCATTTTGAAGCTTTTCCCATTCCTGTTCGTCGGTGTAGATGAAGAGTTTGTGGACGACTTCGATGAGCTGATCTCTGACCGAGAATTGTTCCATGATGTATGATTTCTTTTAATTTGCATTAAAGATACATAAAGAAACTGGCTGTTAGAAGCTACAAAAGTGTAATTTTAGGCACTAAAAGCGACCCCGATTAAAATTATTTAAAATCATGCTTTTGGCACAAGCGATCGCTGTATATTTTGTATAAAGACTCAAAAACATTGCCGTTGGTAATAATATCTGCGTAATTTGCAGGAGCACTTTGAAGTCAATCAACCTTTATTATAACGTATTCAAAACACCTAAAAAGAAATTTATGAAAAGCTGTGTTATCTTACTCCTTCTGCTGCATATTACAGGTGTTGCCTTCGCCCAATCCACCCTTGCCGAGCGCCTTGGCTACCCGAAAGACGCGAAATTATTGATTATTCATGCTGATGACCTGGCGGTGGCGCACTCCGAAAATCAGGCGAGTTTCAAGGCGATGAAAGAGGGCTCAGTCAGTTCGGCGAGTGTAATGGTGCCTTGTCCCTGGCTGAAGGAAGTGGTGGAATACGCTCAAAAAAATCCGAATCATGATTTGGGTTTGCATCTCACGCTCACCAGCGAGTGGCAATGGTACAAGTGGGGACCCGCTGCGCCGCGCGGCGAAGTGCCTGGGCTGGTGGATGCTAATGGTTATTTTTATGATAACTGCGCCGATGTCGCTAAAAACGCCAAACCCGAGGAGGTAGAGCGTGAATTGCGCGCGCAAATCGAAAAGGCAAAGGCTTTGGGCTTGGAGCCTACGCATTTGGATTCGCATATGGGCTGCGTGTTTTTTACCAATCCGCAAAATTTTGCGACGTATCTCAAACTCGCCAAAGAATATGGTATTCCGCCGATGGTCAATCGTCAAATGGTGGAAGGCATTATTAATCAAGCACCACAGGTGTTTGCAGGTGTTTTTGATGACAAAATACCCGTCATAGACCAGATTTATGGTGCTTCGGAAGCTGATTATAAAAATGGGATGGCAAAATATTACGCCAAAACCCTGCGCGAAATGCCGCCGGGCGTGCATGTCATGATTATTCACACGGCATATAATAATGAAGAAATGCAGGGCATTACTGTAAACCACCCGGGCTGGGGCGCAGCCTGGCGGCAGGCGGATTATGATTTTTTTACCAGTAAAGCATGTAAAAAGATTTTAAAGGAAAAGAACATTCATGTAATAACCTGGCGGGAAATTGGGAAGTTGATGAAGTAATTAACAATGAATAATTGAATAACTGAGATTACGCAGGTAAAAAATTAGGAAAAAAAAGTTCTTTGACAGTTACGACCTTTGGAGGATGAAATTT
>JBKBWT010000347.1:0-6652 GCA_046314415.1 Saprospiraceae bacterium | reverse complement strand
TCTTTAATTCCAGCATCAATTCCTCCACGTTGAGGGTGCTGATGGGATCCAGCGCCGAACAAGGCTCGTCCATGAGCAACACTTCGGGTTCCACGGCTACCGCGCGCGCAATGCAGAGGCGCTGCTGTTGTCCGCCGGAGAGCGCCAGGGCAGATTTATCCAGGCTGTCTTTTACTTCTTCCCACAGGTAGCTGCCTTTCAGGGTTTTTTCTACGGTTTCCTGGAGGCGTTGGCGATTTTTTTCGCCGTTGATGCGCAGTCCAAAAGCGACATTTTCAAAAATAGATTTGGGGAAGGGATTCGGCTTTTGAAAAACCATGCCCACACGACGGCGTACCTCCACCGCGTCCACATCCGGCGCATAAATATCGTATCCATCCACGGTAATCGAACCCGTAATGCGGGCTTCGGGAGTCAGGTCGTGCATGCGGTTCATGGCGCGCAGCAAAGTGGATTTGCCACAGCCCGACGGACCAATCAGCGCCACGATTTTATTTTCCGGAATGTCGAGATTAATGCCTTTGAGCGCAGCTTTGGTGCCATACCACAGTTGGAGGTCCCGGATGGTCATTTTGGATGGATTATTCATGTCTTATGCGTATTTTCGGTAACGGTAACGAATGATAAAGGCGACGATATTCAAAACAAATACTAAGCCCAACAATACCATGGCGGTGCCATAAGCCAGCGGTCGCACTTCCTCGATGGCATGATGCTGCGTCGATAAAATATAAAGGTGGTACGGCAAAGCCATAAAATCGTCATTGATGCTGGAGGGCAGGTACCGCAAATAAAAAGCCACACCTGTGAATAAAATAGGCGCGGTTTCGCCTGCCGCTCTCGACAATCCTAGAATAGCGCCGGTTGCAATACCTGGCACGGCATTGGGCAGCACATTCGTACGAATCGTTTGCCATTTGGTAGCGCCCAGCGCCAGCGCGCCTTCGCGGTACGAGTGGGGTACATTTTTCAAGGCTTCTTCCGCCGTGGTGATAATGTAAGGCAAGGTCAGCAAACCCAGCGTCAAACCGGAGGATAAAATCGAAGTATCGAGAGCCAGTCCTTGTACAAAAATAGCTACGCCAAACAAACCGTAAATGATGGAAGGCACTCCCGCCAGATTGCGAATTGCCGCGCGGATGGTGCGATTGATTTGATTATCAATGGCATATTCACTCAGATAAATGGCAGCACAAACACCAAACGGAATAGCAAAAAGCGTGGTCACCAGCGTGACGTACACCGTACCCATGATCGCCGGGAAGATTCCGCCTTCGGTCATGCCTTTGCGGGGGTAATCGCTGAGGAATTCACCACTGATCGCGCCGATTCCCTTGGAAAAAATGTCCCACAGAATAAAACCGAGGAAAAACAGCACAATCGCCAGGGAAATCCGCAATGCCCATAAGCCGATGATTTGTTGGGAATTTCTTTTTGTCATTGCTCCTAGTGTTAAAGTATTCGAGTGCTAATGTCCCGGCGATACCTGCTCGCCCTGTCACCCAGTCTTTAATCAGACTTTGTATCGGAATTTTGCTGCCAGGTTTTCCGCCAGCAGGTTGACAACTAAACTGATGATAAACAACACTGCCCCTACCGCAAATAAACTGTAATAATGCGTGGTGCCGTACGCCACTTCGCCCAGTTCAATAGCAATGGTGGCAGTCATGGTGCGCACCGGATCAAAAAAACTATCCGGCATGGCGGTGGCGTTGCCGGTTGCCATCAGTACAGTCATCGTTTCACCGATGGCTCTACCCATTCCCAGCACAATGGCGGCGGTAATGCCCGAAAACGAAGCCGGCAGTATCACCCGCACCAGCGTTGACCACTTGGTAGCGCCCAGCGCGTACGAACCTTCCTTGAAAGTATTGGGAACCGAGCGGATCGCATCTTCGGCAACTGTGATAATGGTGGGCAATGCCATGATTGCCAGCAGAAAAGCGCCATTGAGCGCCGTTAAACCATTATTTAAATTAAAAATTTTCGCAATAAATGGTCCTACCAGTACAATACCAATGAAACCAACCGCTACCGAAGGAATAGCCGCGAGTAACTCAATGGTAGGTTTCAGAATATCGCGCACCCGGCTCGGGGCGTCTTCCGCCAGATAGGCTGCCGTGCCAATACCCAATGGTATAGCAATAATCATGGCACCGATCGTCACCATAAAAGTACTTGCCACCATCGACAAAATACCATACTTCGGCTCGCCATAAGCAGAAGGATTCCATTCGGAAGTGAAGAAAAATGCTGCCGGATTGACCTCGCCGAAAGTTCTTAATCCATTCACTAGCAACATTCCGAAAATCCCGATCAACACTAAAACCGATAACACTGCGGCAGTAAAAAAAATACCCCCAACGATTTTATCAATTAATTGTCGTGCTTGCATAATTGAAGTTGAGCACTTTTTCGTTGTGTGCCCAGTATTTTTTAGAGACTGGATAAAAGCCGTTTGCCTGCACAATATCCTGCCCCTCGTCGCTCAACACATATAGCATGAAATCGCGCAGTTTTTCATTGGGTGTACCATTGGTATATTGGTAAAGCGGACGGACGATCGGATAATTACCGCTCGTAATATTTTCTTTGATAACGGGCGAGTAGGCTTGCATGTTTGCAGATTCCTTGATTTTCAGCACTTTAATATTATCCACTACTTCCCCGTTCTCATTTGCCACATAACCGACCCCGACGTAGCCGATGCCCGCCTGGTCAGATTTCAAGGCTTCTACAATTTGCGCCGTACCATTCATTTGCTTGAGCGATTGGGCATAATCTGCTTTTAAAACATTATCCCGGAAGTACACAAACGTACCGGAATTACTCTGCCGCCCGTACAGTGAGATTTGTTTATCAGGTCCTCCTACTGCTTTCCAGTTAGTAATGTCCCCACGAAAAATAGCGCCGAGTTGATCGATGGTCAATTCATCCACGTTCAGATTTTCATTCACCGCAATAGCCAGCGCATCTACCGCAAAAACCACCGGCAGCGGATCGATACCTCGCTCTTCCGCCAGTGCAACCTCTTCCTCCTTCATTTCGCGCGAAGAGTTGGCAATTTCCGTTTTACCATTAATAAGCGCCGCAATACCTGCCCCGGAACCACCCCCAGTCACAGCGATGGAAATATTCGGATCCTTCGCCATATACGTCTCCGCCAGCGTAAGCGCCAGGTTGACCTCTGTATCCGATCCTTTGATGAGAATATTTTCTACATCTTGGTTTTGCTGCGAACAGGCGGCTGCCAGAAAAAGCAACCATACCCATCCATATTTCATTGTTTTCATAATAAGAGCATACTGGTAAAGTACTCTCTATATTACAATCGGCAGGTTAACTGCGTGTTAAGGGAAGTTTACGTTTCTGTAAATGCAGCATTTATAACCTTTACATAACATTAAGGCAAGATACAAACATTGATAAACAACTATTTACAAAGTAAGGAATTAACACACCTAAAAGATGCTCCTTCTACTACTTACCACATAGTCGAATTTCCTGACTACTCCTCGCGAATAATAGTCGGAACCCGCTGTGCCCGCAATGCGGGAGGAACGGACGCCAGCACGCCAATAGCAGCCACCGTGACTGCCACCACTACAAAATCGATAAACCGCATGCTAATGGGATAGGCTTCGACGATAAAATTGCCGGGGATAGACACAATGCCGAATACTTTCTGCACTAAATACGTGAGGATGGCAATGATAAAACCAATGCCAATGCCTAGTAGCGCCAGCAGCAGCCCTTCATTGAGGAAAATATTGCGCACTGTGGTATCCAGCGCGCCCATTGATTTGAGAATGGAAATGTCTTTTTGCTTGTCGAGCACAATCATCCACAATGCCCCGACGATATTGAAAGAAACTAACAACATCATCAGGCTTACGATGGCGTAGCTCAGCCACTTTTCGATCTGCATCAGCTTTAGAAAAGCCTCTTCCTGTTCGTAGCGGTTTTTGACAGATAAATCTGGACCAACAATTTGCCGAATCTCTTCCACCACCTGACTTTGATTAGCATCGGCTTGTAGTTTGATTTCCAGGGCACTCACTGCGTCTGCGGCATCAAGCAAAGCCCGGGCAAAATCGAGCGAAGTCAGCACATATTCATTATTAAATTCCTGTTGAATGACAAAAGTACCCACGGGATACACCGACAAGCGCCGGAATTGCGGCTCAAACATGCCCACTTCGCGCGCTTTTGGCATATAAACCGTCATGGGTGAGAATAAATCATCCACATTCACCTGCAATTTATTGCGCATACCCAATCCCAGCACGGCTTGTTCCACGCCGTCCTGTTGCAGGTTGTACCTACCCTCGCGCACAGTCGAATCTATTCGGATCACCTCCATGTAAAATTGATCCACGCCTTTCACCTTGCCTACATCCTGGCTACCTTTGTATTCAAAAAATGCCGTTTCTTCAAGCGTTTGTGAAATCAGCGCGACACCTTCAACGCGATACAATTTATCCAGGAGCACACTATCCGCTGTAAAAGTTTTACCTTGTGCCGGTACGATTTTTACATCGGGGTTGAAATTGCTGTACATGCTGCTGATGAGGTCTTCAAAGCCATTGAATACCGAAAGCACGAGCAATAGCGCCGCCGTGCCTACCGCGATGCCAAACACCGAAATACCGGTAATGATATTGATGGCATTGGTAGATTTTTTGGCAAATAAATAACGCCGCGCAATTCTCAGTGAAAGATTCATGTCTGTTTTTTCAAAATCGTACCTTGCAAAGCTAACAAAGATGGCTGGCTTCTATGAAAAAAATCCTCGTAATCCTTGGCACCCGCCCCGAAGTCATTAAACTGGCGCCGGTCATTCAGGCATTACAAGCACGAGCAAATTTTTTCACTACCAAAATCTGTGACACCGGGCAGCACCGTGAGCTTAAACAAGCCGTGCTCGATTTTTTCGGTATCCGCCCTGACTATCAGCTCGATGGTATGCACCACAGCCAGACACTTTCCAGTTTAACGGCATATTTATTACAACAATTGCCCAATATTTTAAATGAATTTCAGCCAGATGTCGTCATCGTGCAAGGCGATACGACCTCAGCATTTGCGGGTAGCCTCGCTGCTTTTTATGCTAAAATAAAAATTGCCCATGTGGAAGCAGGTCTGCGTACGTACCAAAAAAATGCACCCTTCCCGGAGGAAATGCATCGTACATTGATAACGCATTTAGCCGATTGGCACTTTGCGCCTACAATATTGGCAAAACAACAGTTATGTCGGGAAAATATTGCCGAATCAAAGATTTATGTCGTTGGCAATACCGTGATAGACGCTTTGCACTGGACCATTTTGCAGCTACAACAGCAGGAATCAGTTGCAGTTGAGGTATTAAAAACAAAAATAGCGCCCTTCCAACAGCAATATGCCCAAATGCTACTTTTTACCTTGCATCGGCGAGAGAATCTGGAGCAGCATTTGCCAGAAATAACGGCGGCGCTGCGCGAAATTTTACAACAACGGCGTTGTTTTATTTTGTTTCCGGTGCATTTAAATCCTAAAGTGCAGGACTGGGCAAACCGATTAGCCCAGGATTTCCCGAATTTATTGCTGACCGAACCTTTGCCATACGAAGCTTTTGTTTGGGCAATGCAACATTGCGATTTGATTATGACTGATAGTGGCGGCATTCAGGAAGAGGCACCCACGTTGGGTAAACCAGTCATTGTACTGCGTGCCCATACCGAGCGTCCGGAGGCGCAGGTACATGGCACCGTCCGTCAGGTCAGCATTGAACATTCCATCATTGTTGCAGCGGCACTACAGTTTTTACAACAACCTGTACCGATTACTACCAAAGTAAATCCCTTTGGCGACGGCACCGCGGCGCAGCGCATTGTACATATTCTACAAGAATAGGGACGTGCCGGTATAAAACTATACCACACGTCTTTTACAATTTTTGAATGCGTTCGCTAAGACCGGAGTCTCGTCGGCTCGGCTACAACTTCCATCTCCAACAGTTCCGGTTTGAGTTGTGGCACACCTGGTAGAATGAATCGCTCTTGCAACAGATTGAAATACTTTTGAATAATGATTTTTTCTTCAAATTGCCGCTGCATTTTCAGGCGCGCATTTTTACCCATTATCAGCCGGTCCACCTTATCCATAAGGATAAACTGCTCCATTTTCTCAATCAGATCATCCACATCGCGCAATTTGCAGAGCAAACCCGTACGCTCATTCTCCACTACTTCCCGGCAACCTGGTTGGTCAGTTGTAATAATGGGTGTTTCCATGCTTGCCGCTTCCATCAACAGCCGTGACAATCCCTCCCGGTAAAAGGAAGGTAGTACCACACAATCTGCCTTTGCGAGGAAAGGACGCACATCAATGGTTTCCCCCAGGTATTCAATCACGCCCTCATTGACCCACTGTTTTAAGGTGCTAACCGGAATGGAATGTACGCCTTTAGGATCCAACATGCCCAAAATACGGAAGCGCACCTGTGGATAGCGTTGGCGGAGCACCCGTGCGGCTTCTACAAATTCATAAATACCCTTATCCTCCATCAAGCGACCAGAAAACAGGAAGCTTGGATATTCCGGTATTTTTTTATCCGACAAAGGGCGGAAAAACCCGGTATCTATTCCTTCGCCGGTCGAACACCGCGATG
>JBKBWT010000346.1:0-6652 GCA_046314415.1 Saprospiraceae bacterium | reverse complement strand
AATAATGGTATGAGTTTTAATTTAAATTATGCTGGTACATATGACAAGGGATTAACAAACAGACCTCTTTTAGTTAAATTTTCAGATATTGATGGAGACAATGATTTGGATATAATCACCGGAGGAACAGAAGTTGCATGGTTTGAAAACTTAGACGGAAAGGGGACATATGTGTTTCGTCGTTTTCTTACAAATTCCATTGGAGCTGATGATATTATTATGTTAGATTTTGATAGTGATCAAGATATAGACATTATTTTTGTTTCAAAAATAAATGATTATATCGCTTGGATTCCAAACCTGGATGGAAAAGCGAACTTTGGGGAGGCACAAATTATAATAAGACCTGCGGCTATTTCTCCTACCGCTATCAAGAGTATAGACATGGATAAAGATAACCACTTAGATTTATTAGCAGTAGGCTCTGGTACAGCCTTATGGATTGAAAAAAATGGAATTGATTATAATACTAGTGTAATTAATTTAGCGCTTTCAGATCCCATTAGATTAGAAGTTGCTGATTTAAATAAAGATGGGAAAGATGATTTTGTAGTCAGTTTCCTATACAATGAGCAGGTCAGGGCATATATTAACGAGGCTACAACTGCATTACCTTCTATCTTAGATAATGCGCAATTTGTGGTTGCGCCTAATCCTTTTAATCAATTTTTGACAATTAGAAACAAAAACCATAACTTATATAGTAATTGGGAAATATCCTTGATTGATGCATTGGGTAGAAATACCTTGCTCCACCAAAATATTAAAGATCTGAATGAATTTACTATAAATACGAATCACTTAAAAAACGGAATTTACTTTTTAAAAATAAAATCATCAAAAGGAGTTGATTACCATACTGTAAAACTTATTAAAAATAAATGATTAAATACTTAATAGGCTAAACCTATAAGATATGTTTATTATTTTCGGATATGAAATGATACGGAAGCCAAAGTACTTGTGGAAACTTAGTAATCCCTTCTGGTACGTATATGACGTACTCGTTTACCGCTTTAGGTTGTTTTTAAATCCCTTTTTCTTTTTCCTGTCACTCATTTGATAAACTTAAGCAATGCAAATGAAACGTAAGGAAAAGGAAGACGAATAAATGATACGAAGCTGTTATCTTTATAAAGTCTTCGAAGCTTTCTTAACCTACTTTTCAAATTTACGCATTCTCATATAGAGTTTGCTATCATTCCTTCCGTTCATACGCACCAATATCGGGCGTCAGGGGATCGCGGTCTTTGCCTTCCAGGTCAATATTGATGGTGCGGGGTGAAAAAATGGGTTTGGCTTTGCCATTGGCAATGGAAAGTGAATCAAGCCGGTAGTTGTCTTCATTGGCATCCAGGAAGAGCTTGTCATTGCGGGTTGCGTTGATGCAAGGCGTGCAGATGTTTTCGAGAAAATCTTTGAACTGACTGCTGTTGTTTTTAATCAAACCATCCACCCGCACGATACAATCCTGAAATTGTACGTTAAACTGCGCCGGATTCTGCCGCTCAAAGGCATCGGCGAGTTCGATTTCGTCATTTTGCGAACCGAAAATAATGGAGTTGACAAAGCGGGCGTTCAGGCGATAAGTACGCGCCACCTGACAATTGTCGTCATAACAAAAAAAGTTGCTCATACTCAGCGCCGAGGCGTTCACCCCATAACTGGCAATCGTACAATAGGTAAAATTGTAATCGCCGCCCTGCACCAACAGCACGGAGGTAGAGCCATTGTTGTACACCAGCGTATTCTCCGCAGTAATGCGACTATGAAAACCAATGATACCGCTGCTGGCAGTGTTGTAAATCTGCGTATTGCGCAAGGTAAGCTCCGCCGTAGAATCGGCATACACGCCAAATCGACTGTTGCGCACGGTAGCGTATTCAAACGTGTTGCCCCGGCTACCCCGACTGATAAAAATACCGTTCCATTGTCCATCCTCATCGAGGAAAGCAGATTCGAGGCGGTCGCCTTGAATAATGACGGGTTTATCTTTGGTACCTTGCACTGTAATGCGTCCGTTTTGTAAAATGTAGAGAATGCCATCATTGTAAATGCCGCCAAAAAGGTCGTTTTGCGCCACGCCGCCATGCACGTAAATGCGCGTACCGGCAGGAATAATGAGTTCGCAGCTATCTACAAACACTGCACCATAAATCACATAAGGTTTGGGGTCATCCCACACCAGATCACCATTGTTACAACTCAGGCGCACCGCCACCCCCTGATTAAAACGGCTGGGAAAATAATTCGCATTTTGTCCCCAGGCTTCCAGCAATACCGATTGGGTATTACCATTGGTTTCAAAAACGACGCGGTCTTCAATCACAAAAGGACTAACGGAGAGCGGTTGATCGGGGTCAATTGTCACTTCGGCAAAAAGATAGATACTATCGTTTGCCAGTATTTCGATGTCTTGCTGATTGTTGCCGGGAATGCCGTCAATGTTGAGCTCCCAGCGGCGCGTGTCTTTGCTTTCGACATAAATGCGCGAGATACGAATGGCTTTATCGTTGCGGTTGTAGATTTTAAAAGAACGCGTTGCCGAACCCAATTCGGTAAAAACCGTATCGAAACGCAAGGTGTCCACCGAGAATTCGAGCTTGGCGTTGCTATCCGTCGTAAATTCCAATTCATCATCGCAGTTGGTAAAAACAGTAGTAACAGCGAAAGCGAATAAAAACAGGTATAAGTAGTATTTCATTATGAATCAGTTAGATGCCAGATGCCGGACTTTTGAATGAACGAAAGATAAACGATGAAAACAACATTTCATTTTGCTGCAAAAATACATGGATAAGTCAGACGTTAGATAGGGAGCAAAATATTTTAATGTCTTTTAAAATAGCTTTGTACCTTTTGCTTCATTAAAATACTTGAAAACCTGATGAAAAGACGCGTTGTGCTTATCCTTTTATTAAGTATCCATGCTTTCTTTATAATTGCCCAGGAAAATAATTTTAAAGCGATGCTTGAAAAATGTTGGACAGAATTAGAAAAGAACGGCGGCGATTTTACCGAACGTTCAAAATGTTTATTAGACCTGGCTGCACCTAATTTTCAAGCTAAAACGACTACCGGGGAAGGGATAGAATTAACCAAACTTCGTGGACAGGTAGTGGTGCTGTATTTCTTTTATCACAGCTGCGGCACGCCTTGTGATGCGCAAATACCAGCTTTAAATGAAGTAGTAAAAAAGTATCGTTTTGAGGATGTAAAATTCATTGCATTGGCAGACGATTCAGAACCTGAATTGGTGGATGCTTATCTGCGCGAACAGCCCTTTGAGTTTAAGGTCATTCCACTGGCACAAGATATTATCTGGGAAACATTTGCGAATCCGGCAGGTTTTCCAGCGCTAATGGTGATCGATCGGGGCGGCAAAATTAAACATTTTAATCCGGGCGGACCAACGGAAAAGGATATGATTCAACAAAACATGGATAAGTTGAAAACGGTCATTGATCAATGTCTTCATTAACATCAAAGTATAAAGATTATTTATAAATACGCTCGTCGAAATTAATCGCCTCGCCGGAACTGTGTGGCAGGGAAAAGTGTTCCTCGGTTTGAGATTGTAGAAGCAGAAAAAATATGTTGTAACACAGGCAATAAAAATCTTCAGAAAACTGCTACTTTTGTTCCAGATTTGCGTCTAATGCAAAGTTGTGCGGGGTTTAGAGGATATGAACAAAACGGCGGGGCACAAAAGCAGCAGTAAATACGCATATTGAAATAAAAGAGATAATCGTGAATGAACAATTTCAACTAAAAGAACGATTATCAATCATTCATAAAGCAATATCAATCAAAATACCGGTTGCCCGCTAATTGAAATCAGTTATTTTAAAAGCAGTACAGTTTGGAGAAGCCAGTAATTGATGTTATAATACCGGCACAAGATGAAGAACAGTCTATCGGCTTAGTGTTAGCGAATATGCCGAAGGGACTGGTACGGGAAGTAATTGTTTGTAACAATGCCAGTACGGACCGGACTGCGTGGATAGCCAGAGAAAACGGGGCGACCGTATTGGAAGAGCCGGAGTCGGGATATGGTAGTGCGTGTTTGCGTGGCATCGCGTACTTACAACAAAAGCCAGCGGCAGAACAACCTGATATTGTGGTATTTATGGATGCCGACTATTCTGATTACCCCGAAGAGATGCCAACGTTGATCCGCCCGATTCTGGAAGATGGGGTTGATCTGGTGATAGGGTCGCGCGTGTTAGGCGATGTGCAGCGGGGCGCGATGCAACCGCAACAAATTTTTGGCAACTGGCTGGCAACAAATCTTATCCGATTGTTTTACAGTTATCATTTTACGGACCTCGGACCATTCCGGGCGATTCAATTCAAAAAATTGCTCGAGTTGGACATGGAAGACCGCGATTTTGGCTGGACGGTGGAAATGCAAGTGAAAGCTGCCAAAATGGGTTTTCGTACCAAGGAAGTACCGGTCAGCTATCGGCGTCGCATTGGTACCTCCAAAGTGTCGGGCACGGTACGTGGTTCTTTTTTAGCAGGACATAAAATTTTGTGGACGATATTCAAATTTCTTTGAAATTTGTAAAAGTGAAAACCGGAATGTGAAATATGAAGACCGAAGTGGTTTTTCATTTTTCTCATTTCAAATCTCAAATTTTAAATTTACCAATATGTCTATTCTGGCTTATGCGGTTTTAATTATTTACAGCACGGCGCTGATTTACATCACGATGTACTGTGTCATGCAGTTCAACCTGCTGTATCATTACAGAAAAGCTGCAAAGAAACAGCCGCCACAACAGGACGGAACCAACGTCGGAGCAAACTACTCGGAGGAAACCACACAAGAATTTCCTTTTGTAACGGTGCAACTACCCATTTTTAATGAAATGTATGTAGTAGAGCGCCTCATTGACAATATCGCACAATTTGACTATCCACGCGACCGCTTTGAAATCCACGTGCTGGATGATTCGACTGACGAATCTGTAGAAATCACCCGTAAAAAAGTGGATGAGTGGAAAGCAAAGGGTATCAACATCGAGCAAATCCGCCGGGTAGACCGCAAAGGCTACAAGGCCGGGGCACTCCAGGAAGGAATGAAGCACGCCAAAGGCGAATTCATCGCCATTTTTGACGCAGATTTTCTGCCCAACCCGGATTTTCTGAAAAAAACCGTTCCATACTTCAATGATCCGAAAGTAGGCGTGGTACAAACCCGCTGGGAACACATCAACGAAGATTATTCGCTGATTACCAAGCTGCAAGCCTTGCAACTCAACGTTCACTTCACGGTAGAACAGAAAGGGCGCGAAGCTGGTAATTATCTACTGCAATTCAACGGTACGGCGGGCGTATGGCGTCGTCAAACCATTGATGATGCAGGTGGCTGGGAAGCAGATACGCTTACCGAAGACCTCGATCTGAGCATTCGGGCACAGTTGAAGGGCTGGAGAATTCGTTTTGTGGAAGAAATTGGCGCACCCGCCGAATTACCGGCTGAAATGAACAGCTTGAAATCTCAACAATTCCGTTGGATGAAGGGCGGCGCCGAAACTGCGAAAAAGATGCTGCCCACTGTTTGGAAATCCAATCTGAGTACCTGGCAGAAAATTCAGGCAACGACGCACCTGCTGAGTAGCACCGTGTTTGTATTTGTCTTTATTTCCGGGGTTTTCAGCGTACCGCTCTTGTTTGTACTAGGCGATTTGATTGAAGAAGGCTTTAGCAAAAACTTCTTTGCGTGGTTTATGATTGGATTGCTGTCGATCATCGCGGTTTATTACACTGCCAATTTGCAATCACCGGCGCGGAAGCAAACGGAGGAATTCGGCAAGTCCGTTTATAAATTTGTCTTCCTGTTCCCCTTGTTCCTGGCGTTGTCCATGGGTTTATCGCTGCACAATACCGTAGCGGTTATTCAGGGTTATCGCGGTAAAAAGTCACCGTTTGTACGTACGCCGAAATTCAATATTCAATCGTTACGCGATACATTTAACAAAAATAAATACCTGAGCAAGAAAATTTCCTGGACGACTCTACTCGAGGGCTTCCTGGCATTGTATTTCCTGGGCGGTGTCATTGGTGGCATTATTATTCAGAATACGACATTCCTTATTTTCCACCTGATGTTGTTCCTGGGCTACGGGGCTATTTTTATCTACACCCTGCGGCATTTGCGCGCGCAGTAAGTAAATAATATACCATCCAATTGTAACAAACGGGTGTTCATTATATAATGGGCACCCATTCTACTAAATAAGTGTGGCGCATCATGTATCATGTGCCACATTTTTTTATAATCAAAAACAAACCACAACATGAGAATTTGGTTACTTTTTATTGTTTTATTATCGACGCTTGCTGCTTGTAAACAAACGCCGAAAGAAGAGACCACTACCGATACGACACCCCCACCTGTACCCACCGGTCAGGATACGCTCATCGGACCTAAAGGTGCGATGCCCACTAAGTTTTATGTAAATAATGATATCACCGTGTATCAATATCCTGATTTTAATATTCTGGTAGAAACCGTTGAAATTGAGGACGGTAGCATCGGCGAAAGCATTAAAATTGCCAAGCCGACCGACACCGTGGAAATCAGTCGTCAAGGTTTTAATTTCTTTAATGGTGTGGCGGGCAATTATTTATTCGTGGATGAAGG
>JBKBWT010000345.1:0-6671 GCA_046314415.1 Saprospiraceae bacterium | reverse complement strand
GTAAGTTATTGAACCTATTAAGCATGAGGCAAGGACCTCCATAGCATCTTCATTGAACCTCTACAGGTTAAAGTAAGAACCCCTATAGGTTGAACCTTGAACCTCTATAGCATGAAGCAAGAACCTCTATAGCATCTTTATTGAACCTTTACAGGTTGAAGCAAGAACCCCTTTAGGTTGAACATTGAACCTTTATAGCATGAGACAAGAACCTATATAGCATCTTTCTTGAACCTCTATAGGTTGAATGGAGAACCCCTATAGGTTCAACAGAGAACCTCCATAGGTTCTTTAACTTACCCTTCTGGTATCAAAAGCGCTGCTGGCAAGGTATTTTGGCAAAAACTGCGGGTACGAAAAAAAATTAAAAAAAATCTTCGTTGCGTTGGGCACCCTTTTTTGATTGCTCCCACCTACTGGTCAAACAACAACATCAAAATTGATTGACTAACCTTTAAAAAATTGATAATCATGAAAAAGCAAATCCTATCCATCCTGATCTTAGCAGTAGCAATCATATTATTCAATAGCTGTGAAAAAGAAGAATTTACGCCAGCCACAGAAGAAGTGCTTGAAACCGATACTGTAAATAGCACCCTACAGGATTCGCCTAATCCAGTAGTTAGCCTTGATGAAACGATGATTGTACAGATAGATTCCTCCGCCCTGGTAATGAATGACCAAATAGAAAGCAGAAGTGGGGAAATTGTTGTTCAGCAATTTACGGTAACACTCAATAAAGGTAATTGGTATTTTAAGTATTTTTCCAAGCAGGATCTTTTGCCAGGTTTTACTTATGTTGTAGAAATTGTACCTACCTATGGTGATCCTGATCTGTATTTATTTGCCGACAGATCTACGGAGCGACGTTTGTTGCGCAGTAGTAGAAATATTGGTACGCAGGTAGAGCGACTCTCCGTGGGATCAAACGCTATTTATAATGATATTTACCGTTTAGCCTTTGGTATTTATGCTACTACTGATACCAAATTCCTGGTTACCATTGTTCGCCGTGCAACTTGCCCCGGGTGCATGGCAGGTAAGTATGTAATTGGCTCTAAGTTAGGGACTTACCTAGACGTGAAGGGAGCAAGCCGAAATGCAGGCACTAATGTGTGGGCATATAGGTACAATGGGGGCACTGCACAACTCTGGACATTGATTTACGCAGGCGATAGCCGGTATTACATTAAATCAGATTGTGGAACGTATTTGGATGTACAAGGAGGCAGAGTGACTCCACAGACCAATGTATGGGCGTATACTTTTGATGGAACGCTTAAACAGCAATGGTATGTATCTGATGACGGCTACGGCAATTTCCGTATTAGTTCTGCCTACGGCAATTATCTGGAAGTACAAGACGGCATCAGTGCATCCGGCACCAATGTATGGGTCAACCGATTCTCAGAAGATAAGGCTCAAAGGTGGCAACTTTTTGATCGATAAGTCAATTTTATGGTAATAGTGAATGACTACCTCCTGTTTAGCCAAGGTGCTAGCAGGAGGTTTCTTCTTGTTATAATATCCGTACTCCAAGCCTATTTTTAAATTCTGTATTTTAAACCAGATCGTCGAGCATCAGAACAATTAAGCATTATAAGCTCAACCAACCCTTTGATTGCCAATTGCTCTTGAAGTATTGCAGATTTTTTCAAAAAAATCAAAAAAATCTTCCCTTCGTTGGGCACCCCTTTTCAATTGTTCCCACCTACTGGTCAAACAACCAATTAAAAATTAATTGACTAACCTTTAAAAAATTGAATATCATGAAAAAGCAAATCTTATCTATCCTGATCTTGGTAGTAGCAATCGTATTGTTCAATAGCTGCGAAAAAGAAGAATTTACGCCGACGACGGAAGAAACGACCCTGACGACATCGGAATTAGAATCAACTGCTGCCTTAGCTGAAACGATCCCTGGTACAGATGTGAAAATCGAATTTGAACAAGCAACCAACGACGCGCAAATTCAAACCCGTAGTGAATTTTCCGAAGAGATTTATAAGTACACCGGACAAGTGCATCAAAATCAACAGGTTCGATTCTTCATGGACCGCAATTACATGCGCGCCGAATATGAATACTCGGTTATTTTAAATACACCGGGTAGTAGCGCTGACCTCTATATCTACGGCTATCAGGAAAATCGTTTGTACAAATACCGCGACATTCGCCAAGGACAAAATCGTGGTATCAATCCGAATGATCGGTCGGTTTTAATGAGTGAAGTCACCCTGGCAGATTTGATTACCGGTGAAACCCACGTTGTATTTGCAGTACAAGGCATCAGAACTTCTCAGTTTACCATTCAAATTTTCCGCAGGTTGAAGACGCCACCAGCGCCACGCGATACCGCTACCGGAGAATACCTGTTTTTCTATGACTGGGTGCAGGGACTTGGACGAGTTTATCAGGTCAATCCAAATGGAAAATTGCATCAAAATGTACACGCTACCCAAAATCTGCGCCCCAAAGCGGATATCGTGATCAAATTGACGCCATCTCCGGCACTTGGAGGGTTGCAATACATCCTTACTTACAAAAGAGATCAAGGTTTGGGAGAAATTTATAAAGTAAATAGCGACCGGACGATCGGACTCCGAGTAGCAACTTACAACAACTGGCGTACAACCTGGGATAAAATTGTACAAGTTACTGTGGATGGCAAAGCATATCTGGTGTTTTATGACAATGCAACCGGCAATAGTGAATTTTGGGAATTACTTGCAAATGGTACCCTCGGCAATCGTACGGCAAGCTATACAAACTGGTATCTTTCTTGGACTCAAATTGTACCGGTAACCGTAGATGGCAATGAATACTTACTTTTCTATGATTACACTACTGGCATAAGCCAGTTCTGGCAAGTACGGGCAGATGGCAAATTGGGTAACCGAACCAGCTCTTTTAACTGGGATAAACGCATAGATAATCTTGTTCCGATTACGACGGGAGATGGCAATGAATACCTGCTTAGCTCTAATAGAGAACAACGAACCATCATTATTCATGAAGTCAAAGCAAATGGCTCCTTGGGTTCTGTGCGCACCCTAAATAGAAACTTCAATCCAGCTTGGGATTTTATCAATCCGATCCGAATCAATGGGGTAGATAAACTGGCGTTTTACGATGGCGGTTTAGGCGGAACGATCAGAACCCTTGGTTATTATAACATCAGTAGTAATGGCGTACTTTCCAGCACTGCTCAGGTTTCTACTTTCCAGTTGAGTGATTGCAATGCGATGTTCCCGATCTATTAAATCCGGGTTGGTATAATCCCGAAAACCTGCAACGCCCTGATGAAAAATCGGGGCGTTTTTTTTTCAAATAGCAGGTTTATATATATCTGTAATTTCTCCTAAATTGTGCAAAAAAGATTCCTTAACCCAAAATTAAAATACCATGCCCCATTTTATGAACTACCGCTTGTTTTGTATCATTTTTTGCCTTTATACAGTTACTTCGTTTGCCCAAAATGAGTTAGAAAACACAAAAAAGGAGAACTCCATTACCCAGGATACTTTGCTCGCTGGACAATTGCTTGATACGGCACAGATGCAAATAAGAGTAGGTAAATTTGACCAAGCATTGTTACTGATTGATTCTGCAGGAGTTATTTATGAGCGTACTGTAGGAAAAGAAAGCATGGAATACACAGATTATCTCCTGTTCAAAGCACTCTTTCATTTCTATACAGAAGAGTTTGATATATGTCTGGAATTTGCAAAACGTTCTCTGGATATTCGGATAACTACATTTGGAGAAACGCATCTCAGTACTGCCAGACCTTGGCATTTTATGGGGCTTTGTTACAATTTTAAGCAAGACTATAAAAAAGCATTAACCTGTCATAATAAAGCATTAAATATTCAATTAATAAATTTGAAAGAAGGAGAGGTATTAATAATAGATTCGTATGGTTCAATAGGTTCTGTTTACGAAAAAATCGGAGATTATGATCGTGCAATCAGTTACCTGGAAAAAAGCTTAGAGATTGATAAAAAAAATATGGAGAACGAAACGAAGAACTCGGTGGTGCTTACAACAATATAGGGTTAGCCTATATGAGTAAGCAGGAAGATGAGCAGGCGCTTCCCTACTTTCAAAAGGCAGCCGACATTTTTCTAAATTTATACGGAGAAGAACATTGGTTAGCAGCTTTGGTGTATTCTAATATTGGATTGGTGCACATGCATCTCAAACAATACGAACAAGCACTTTCGTATTTAGAAAAGGCATTACAAATTTATCAAAAAAATTTTGGAGAGGAACATAGCGAAGTGGCTCGGTCGTATTACAATCTGGCTTATTTCTGGGAAAAGAAACGGCAGGATTGGGATATGGGGATGACGTATTATGAGAAAGCATTAAAAAGTTATGAAAGTGTGTATGGACCATTACATGGGGATGTAGCAGATAGTTATATTGGTATTGGCGATATTTATTTTAATAAATCAGATTATACAAATGCTGTGATCAATTATGAAAAAGGATTAGTAGCCAATCAGTTTCAAAATAATCAATTTGAAAACGTTACTGATATACAAATATTGATAAAAAATCTTCAGCAACTGGGCTATGTCTATCTTGCACAGCATCAAAAGCATTTAAATCTTGCTTCTCTATACAAATCTCAACAACATTTTCTGAAAGGCACCGAAGCGATTAACCATTTACGTAGTGCTTTCACCGAAGGTAGCTCTAAGCAAACCCTTACACAAAAGAACTATGCAGTTTATGAAGGAATTTTAAAGGCCAATTATTTACTTTTTGGGCAGGCAGATTCGCTTCATTATATCCAAGAAGCTTTTCAATTTGCGAGTCGGGCTAAATCTCAACTACTTTATGAAGCAATCCAGGAAGCGGATGCATTACGTTTTGCTGGATTGCCCGATAGTTTGTTGGAGCAAGAGTATAATTTGCGTATTGATATTACCTATAATGAAAAGCGGAGACAGGAATTGGTAAATGCCAAAGTAGCAGAAACCGATTCGACTGTATTGGCAATAAGCTCAAAACTATTCGATCTTAAACAAGCGCATCAAAAGCTGAAAAATCGTTTCATCAATGATTATCCGGATTATTATAATCTCAAATACAATCAGGAAGCGATCTCCGCCGCAGAAGTGCAGCGCGAATTACTGCAGCCGGAGCAAGCGTTGGTAGAATATTTCGTGGGCGACAGCAGCATTTTTATGTTTGTGCTTCGCCCCGATACACTGGTGATGCAGGAAGTGAAAAAAGATTTCCCTTTGGAAGATTGGGTCAGGTCTTTACGCGACAATATTTACAAAAATCGCACGACGGGCGCAGTAGCTTATGCCGAAGCGGCTTATAATTTATATCAAAAACTGATCTTACCGATCAAATCGCTACTACCCGAACAGGTTATTATTATACCCGATGGCATTTTGGGCTACGTGCCTTTTGAAGCCTTGCTCACTGAGAAGCCCGAACGCGCGATTCGCTTCAACTCGCACGCTTATTTACTCAAAGAACATCAGATTAGTTATTGTTATTCTGCGACATTATTGCGTGAGATGCAGCAAAAGAAAAGTGTGAAAACTCTTACGGGAACGCTGCTGGCAGTAGCACCATTTTATACAGGTGACACGACCTTATTAGCCAATTTGTTCGCTTATGATGAAACGACGCGTAAAGATTTAGCGCCATTGCAACATTCAGGCGAGGAGGTGTATCGCATCAGCAAATTGTGGAAGGGCGAGGTGCTGACGGGAGCAGATGCGACGGAGGAAAAATTCACTTCACAAGCTGGTAATTACAAAATCTTACATTTAGCCACACATGGCAGAGCTGATGAGCGGGTAGGAGATTATTCTTTTCTGGCTTTTAGTGAAATAAACGACAGCGTGGAGAATGAGTTATTATATGTCCGGGATTTGTATAATATGCAATTAAATGCAGATATGGTGGTGTTGTCCGCGTGTGAAACAGGTTTAGGGAAATTGAGTCGCGGCGAGGGGATTATTTCTTTGGCAAGAGCCTTTGCATATGCGGGCGCGAAGAGCATTGTAACCACTTTGTGGAGTGTGGATGACGCCAAAACCAAGGATGTAATGGTGGCGTTTTATCGGAATCTGAAAAAAGGCATGACAAAAGATGCGGCATTGCGCCAGGCCAAGTTGGATTATTTAACAAGTCATTCCAATCCAGCCGATGCGCATCCTTTTTATTGGGCGGGCTTTGCGCCGATTGGGGATATGCGGGCATTGCCAAAATAAAGAACTTACATTACTGGATTTTCCAATGCACTGAAGATGAAACGGAAGGGCGCAACTACCGGTAGTAATTCTTATCAATACATCCGCACCTGATCGCAGGTGCGGATGCTGTCGTTTATTGCTTAAAATTATTATCCCAATACCTGCTTATCGCCCAGGAAAGGCTGGGTATAAAAACGTTTCCCGGTTGCCCGGTACAAGGCATTCGCGAGTGCCCCGACAATAGGCGGATTCACCGGTTCACCGAGACCAGTTGGGTCAATGTCGTTTTCTACGAAATGTATTTCAATTGACTTTGGTGCCTCGCTGTGCCGGATAAGGCGGTATTTGTCAAAATTCGTTTGTTCTGGTGTGCCGTCTTTGAACGTAATGGCGCTGTATAATGCGTGACCAATGCCATCCACTACACCACCTTCGGCAAGGTTG
>JBKBWT010000344.1:0-6704 GCA_046314415.1 Saprospiraceae bacterium | reverse complement strand
GACTTGATCTTGTCTAAATCTTCAAAATATTGCCAATACATGGAGCCCCAAGCCGCATTTTTATTGGGATTTTTGACTTTTACTTCGCTGTAATCATTCAACGGATTCGTTGCATCCCATGCCATTTTAAAATAACCCGTGCCCGCCTCGGCGCTGCGCTGCGCTACGGCAATTTCATCCTGATAGACATTTTTCTTGACATTCGGGAAGGTAATCTGCACCGGATTTGCCTCCATCAGCCAATTATCTTCATTAATTAACAATGCGTAAACGGCTGCTGCTGTGGCTTTTGTAGTTTCCCAGTTATTGGTTTGTTTGTTTTTCAACAACCACAAACGCAATTCATCTATCGTTTTCGGATCGTTTGACAAACTGGAAAATACTTCAATCATCAACGCATGCGTTTCAATCGGCATTTGATGCCACCACCAACCATTATTATATTTCCAATACATGCCCAATTCTTCGCTGCGTAAGGCGCGTTCACTCAAGGACTTAACAATTTTTTCCGCTGCCGGACGGCGATCGTTTTCCAGCAAAGCCATTGCCAGCAAACCTTGTTCGTAGAAGCCTTTTTTCAGCCAATGTTTTTCAGCTTGACTCAAATAATAATTTATAATCTTTTGTAAATCAGCATCCGGCTGATACTGATTAAAGAAAGAACGGGTATATAAATAATGGATGATAATATTATCTAAATGATCGTCTTCCCACTTCGTTTGCTCATTTTTTACTTGCAATTCTAATTCAGCATAATGTCTTTTCACCTGATTATCAATGTATCCAATGCCTTTTTGGGCAATTTGCATGGCATTTTGATCTTTGCTCAATTCTTCGACGCCGAGATGATCGAGGTGACCAATGCCTTCCAGAATATATTGTGTGATGTACCAATTATCCGGTCCGCCGGAGAACCACGGGAAAGCGCCCGATTCATACTGCCGCTCCGCGAGTTTGGTCAAATTCACCAAGCGCTCTTCGCTCATGCGCACGAGGTCAAACAGCAAACCAATATTTTGCTTCTGCTGCGCTTCACTTTGTGCCGCCAGCACCCAGGGCGTTTCTTCGAGCAGCTCGGTTTTCAATTCCTGATTTTTACTCAGATTGCTTGCCAGCGCGTCCGTATTTTTCCAACTTTCAAATACATTGCGCACTTTCGGGTAGCGATTGGCAATGGAAGTTGCCAGTGCATTCGCATAATAACGATTGAAAATCTGCTCGGTACACTCATAAGGAAATTCCATCAAGTATGGCAGGGCTTGCACTGCGTACCACGCCGGATTGGACGTAAATTCCAATGCAAGTTGCTGATGCTGAAGCGTTTTTGAATTACTTGCATTTGCCAGATTGGTAAAATTAAAGGTTTTATTCTGACCGCCGCGAATGGAAATCGGCATGGTCTCCGTCACCAGCATCCGATTGGTCAAAACGGGAATCGTACTTTCTTCACCATCCGAAAAATTACCCGCCTGCACAGTGACTCGATATGTCAAGACCTGGATTTTACCTTGTGGAACGGTCAATTTCCAGGATAAAGGTGCGGATTGCCCCGTTTCTGCGACAAAGTTTAGGGTTGAATTATTATTTGCCAGTAAATTATCCACCGGCTGATTCGTCAAGGCGTCAAACAATTGTAAACGCGCGGTGCCGCTGAGTTTTTGCGCACTCAAATTGCTCACCTTTGCGGTAAATTCAATCACATCGCCCTCGCGCACAAAACGCGGCGCATTCGGCAATACCATCAAGTCTTTTTGGGTGACTACCTCTTTCTGCGAAGTCGCAATTTTCAAATCAGTGGTATGCGCAAAAGCCAGGAATTTCCAGCGCGTCAGGGCTTCATTCATTTTAAACTTTAAAATAATATTACCTTCTGCGTCGGTTTTTACTTCCGGCATAAAGAAGACGGTTTCCTTGAGATTGGTACGAACGGGTTGCGGAATTTGGGGCGTTTGTTCTGCTGCTTCCTCGTTCTCACTTGTATCCGCTTTTTTTGATTTTGTACCATTACCAGTGACTACAGTCTCGTTCATTGCCGCACTATCATAAGCTAATGCTTGTTCTGCTACCGGAGCTGGAGGCGGAGGTGCTCCCCCTGTCGCTACCGCCGAACGCGCTGTCATACTCACTTGCAACATCTCACGCCCATAAACACCCCCAAAATACATTCCAAACGTATTCAAACTCGGATACACCCGATAGACATTTTCCGTTTTCGGCTGCCATTTTAATGCCCTGATTTCCAGGGTTCTATAGGTAAACACATCTGAATTCCACGTTTGCCAATCGGAATAAAAATAAGGATAAATACTCATATTCCATGTGTGCGTACCTGCGAGTGCATCGAGTGAGGCATCGTACATGGTGGCCACGACTTCCGCCGCCACGCGCTCTTTTTCTGAACCACTAATCTTAATTCGCCATTCTTCCTCGGCTCCTGGCAAGAGTTTATCGCGGAATGTACCGTATTCAATGGACAGTTCTTTATTCGACCAGGGAATTTGAATCATTTGATTGAAAGCCTGGAAGCGATTGTATTTGACAAATGCCGCCCGATATTCCATACCGCCCCGATCGCCTTCCTGCACATCATAATTCACTGTCTCCCAGTTATTTATTCGTAGCCAACGCGCGCCTGATTTGCGGGCACGACTATTGGTTTCAAACAGCAGATTCAAATGGTCTTCCGTTGTTGCAAAATAGAAATTGGCTTGCTCGCCCGGTTGGTACGTCGTTTTCTCGGGTTGATTCCATTGCAAGGTATGCGCTGGAATACGTTTCTCGGCAGCGTCGTACAAGGTGAAAATCTGCTTCAACTCAATCGGCTTGCCGTTTTTATCCTGGGTTTTTAAACTAATTTCATAATGCCCGACTTCCCAATTATTCATATTAAAAAAAACCGAATCAATAACCGCCGTATTAAACTCGGTGGTATAAACATTATTTGCTTTCGCCCAATTTTGGGGCTCATTTTCATTTTTAAATGCCAGATGCGGAAAGGCTTGATAAAACTGGGCTTGTGTCAATACAAAACGATCCGGTTTTTCCCAGTAGCGCTCAATAAAGGTCCGATCTGGGGTTTTCAATTGCTGAATGGTGACGGTGCCTTGTGCCGGCGTAGGTTGCCCCTCCAGATTGGTAGTGTAAATTTTTAAAAGCGGCGCTTTCTGCCGATCTACGGAATTCGGAAATTCGATATTGGCTTGTAAGGTCAGCTCGCTCAAATTCACATATTTTTCACCGGTATGTGTTTCTCCGGTTATATCAATGACATCAGCTATGATATGAAAACTAAATAAGGGATTGCGTTTTTTATCTATAGAAAGGTCAGGCACCGCCGGAAATGTAATATTAAAATTTCCATTTACATCAGTTGTAATTTCCCCGTTAGCAATTTCCATGGTTTCTACCACGCCCGGATAGCCACCACCGCGCCACATCCACCAAGGTTCCCAAGGGAAGCTCACCTCGCGCACCACCCGGTAGCGCACGGTCGCGTTGTCCACATTGCTACCGGCATAAGCTTTTGCAGTGCCTTTCACCGTTACGCTGTCGCCGAGTGCATAGCCCATGTCCAGTGGCTGCATCACCACTTCAAACTTCGGGCGTTTATACTCCTCAACCCGGAAGTACTGCTGGTTGCCGCCAATGCTTGCCATCAAACTCATTTGCCCTAGTAACCCGGCTTCCGGCGCTTTGAAAGTGCCATTTGCTGTTCCATACGCATTTGTTATCAACTCTAACTCACTCACTTTCTGACCATTGGCATCCATGAGGGTTACAACCACCTTATCATTCGGCAAAATACGCGGCATCCCGTCAGCCATCCGCTCAATGGCTAAAGCTTTGAAATAGATCGTCTGCCCTGGGCGGTAAATATTACGATCGGTGAAGAAGTACGTGAATTGCTCGCTGCGCGGCTCATTAAAATAAGTACCGGTGTAATAATTGTTTTCAGGCAACAAGCGATCGTCACCTTTTCGCAATTCAATCTCATACTGAATATTTTGCGGAATCTTTGGGCGCACAAATCCATCGCGGTCGCTGTTAAATTTGCCTAAACTCTGGCGCTTCCGCTCACTTTGACCATCACTGTAATCATACGTGGTTTTAAAAATTTCAACCTGGACGCCCTCCAAAGGCTCGCCACTATTGCGATGCACTACGACAAATTCATGGTTGCCCGCCTCATATTGCTTTTGTAAATACGCCAGATTTGACACTTGATACAAAAGATAGCCCACTGCGCCACCTTCACTTTTAAACTGCTGATTATCAGATACTAACAACGCATAATGCCCCAAAGGCAATGCATTGATAATGATTTCTACACTATGATTTTGAAAATCACCATCATCAGGCAAATTCTGCGTCCAGGTTTTTACCGGTTTTAATTTTTTAAATAATTCAATACGCTTACCTGTATCATAACCGGCTTTTTCAAATGTCTTTAAATCATTATCATTTAATTTTACAATGTTAAAAAATGCTTTGGACACATTGCGAAAATCAATCTTCGCCAGGATGGCTTGACTCGGTAAATTAATATGTTCTACATTCGCCATCAGCGCTTTCTGTAAGATCTGCCCCCGTAATGACTCGGCTTGTTTAGCGCCATACGTTTTCGGATAATTCTTAATAATATCGTCTAATAATGCTTTCGCAGCTTTATATTGCAGGCGATATTTTTCGGTTTCAGGATTATTTATATCATATTTCAAGCCTTCTTCATAACGCAAATAGGCGATTTCATAAATGATCTCGGCTGCGGACGGGTGTTTTTTATAACGATTTAATAAAGTTTGTAATGATTTTTCGTACAGTTCATCTTTATTGGGTAAAACTGCCGTGTTGCGTACAAACTTCAAGCGCTGCAAATCCACGTCAATCAGGGCTTTCGGGTCTTTATCCTGTAGATGATATTGCAATACTTTCTGATATAATAACAGCGCCTGATATTTAAAAGAAGTAGTGTCCTTTGTGGTAAACTTTAACTGCACAAATCGGCTCGCTTCTTCAAAAGCCTGGGAATCATTGATGTTGAACTCATACACCGGCTCGGTCAGGTAGCTCGTTTCATTCGTAAAATGCTCGAGGGCGCGGTGCGCAAGCAGATCGTACAAGGTTGTCCAAAGCCCTTCGGTATTTTTACCTTCTTGCGTAATCGCCTGAAGCTCAGCCAATGGGACTTCGTCCAGCATATCATATTGTAAAGAAGCCAAATATAACCTGGAACTCTCATTCAATAATTGCTCCAGACTCCAGGTTGAAATATCGGCAGGATTCTGTTCAGCAACAGTCGTGCGTTCGCGAAATTTCCAACTATTTTGCTCCGCATAACGGCGATACATTTCCGCCAACAAAGATTGCAAAATCGGTTTCACCGGAAAATCAGCCTGGCCAATTTCCGTTTGCAAGCGCCCGATGGATTTTACATCACCATCTTCTTCCAGTTGCGACTGATATTTCTCTCTGTAAATCAGCGTTTTAACAAGTTGCGTCGGATTATTGTCACGCTTGGCGCGCTCGTGGAGCTGCGTCACTTCTGCCAGCGCCGATTGGGGCAAGCCTTCGTTCTCGAGCGAATCAATGCGTTTCCATTGCTGCTCGTACTTATCCTTGTTATAAGGCGGCATTGTTTTGTTATTTTGCGAGAAAAGGGGTTGAAATGCCAATATCGTCAGACAAAAAAGCAGGGATTTCTTCATTTTTAATTGCTTTGTTCAAAATACAGGTTCCGCGTAATTGTAAGGTTTAAAACCTCGGAAATATTGCGTTTTATCTCATCTTTTTTATGCTTGCACTGGCAATACTACCATAGCGCCCTGAAACCAGGCAGCAATCAAGAAAAACGACGAATATCTACGCTGTCATCCAAAGGATGCAAACCGAGTAAAAATTGCATAAAATGATGCGCAAAAAATGGTCCGAGTGAAGCACCTTTGGTCCCCAAGCCATTGAAAATGCCGAGTTGCGGAAATTGCGGATGCAAACCAAGAAAAGGGCGGCGGTCACGCACGGTGGGACGCACAGCTGCCACATGGTCCAGCACTTCAAACGGAATTTTTAGTAAATGTTGTAAATGTTGAAGTAAATAACTTTTCCCGGATTCGGAAGGTAACTCATCGGTGTAACGGGGATTGTAAGTAGAGCCTACCCAATATAAATCATCGTTGCCGAGCGGCACGATAAAAATCTGCTGTTTGAGCATTTTTTCAAAGCCCGCCTCAGGAATGCGCACGATCAATGCCTCGCCTTTATCGCCGTGAAAGGGTAAATAATTAAAATAAGGATTGGCTTTGGCTTTAGCGCCTTCGCAAAAAATAATTTTATCGGCAGTAATATTTTTATAACGAATACTTGACTTTCCAATTATAAGCTGCTCGTAATCAAATACTTCCTCTAAAATTTGCTTATTAATAATCAGAAAATTATGATATTCGGACATTAACAAAGGTAAATTCACCTGTGCGCCGTATTGCACTTCGCCATAGCCAAAGGCTGGCGTCGTTTTATGCTTATAATTACCAATATCGGCGCGGTTGGCAACGTATTTTTCATATCCAGGCTGAGCGCTGTGGGCGAGCCAGTCGTTTTCTTCTTTCACATTGGCAAAGGTGCGAATTACATTTCGGGAATGATAAATGGAAATTTGTAATAATTTCTCCAATTCATGATACGTTTGCTCCGCAAAAGGTAATAACTCG
>JBKBWT010000343.1:0-6768 GCA_046314415.1 Saprospiraceae bacterium | reverse complement strand
ATTACTTTGCCCAGGAATTCGGGTTTGTGCGACACATTATTGATATATTTAATTAAATCCTGACCGCCCTGATCCGCCGGGTGCGCTTTACCGGCAAAAATGAACATCACCGGACGACCTTGCAGGTTGACGATCTCAGCGAGTCTTTTCAAATTGGTAAAGAGTAAATGAGCGCGTTTGTACGTGGCAAAACGACGGGCAAAGCCGATGACCAAGGCATCTGATTGAATCTGGTTGAGAATTTCAAAAATGGCGCTCGGTTTTTCACCGCGACGCGTCAGGTCATTTTGCAGGCGGGCTTTCACATAATTCAGCAGGCGTTTTTTGAGTTTATTGCGGATTTCCATGATTTTGGCATCCGGCACATTATGAATTTTACGCCAGTGTTCTTTATTCGATTGATCTTGTAAAAATGCCTCGCCAAAGTATTCGCGGTACAATTGGTGCCATTCCTTGTCAATCCACGTCGGGTAATGCACGCTATTGGTCACATAATGAATGTATAATTCTTCCGAACTGTAGCCAGGGAACAGCTCGTTGAACATTTTTTGCGATACCTCGCCGTGCAATTTGCTTACGCCATTGACCTCCTGTGCGGTGCGAATCGCCAGGTGACTCATGGAAAAGTTTTCCTGCGGATTGTACAAATCAATTTTTCCCAGCGATATGAAGGTCTCCCAGGAAATACCCATTTCAGCGATGTAATCGTAAAAATAATTGCGCAGCAATCCCTCCGGGAAATAATCATGTCCGGCAGGCACCGGTGTATGTGTAGTAAAGAGCGCAGACGAGCGAACTGCCTCTAATGCTTGCGAATACGTAAGGTCTTTTTCTTGAATGTAATATTTTAAACGCTCCAGATTTAAAAATGCTGCATGTCCTTCATTACAATGGTAAATATCAGACTCGACGCCCATGGCTTTAAGCGCGCGCATGCCGCCGATGCCCAGCAGGATTTCTTGACGTAAGCGGTGTTCATTATTGCCACCGTACAATTGATGCGTTAAACTGCGGTCTTCCCAGGCATTTTCATTAATATCGGTATCTAATAAATACAAGGAAATACGCCCCACTTTCAATTCCCAGACTTTGGCATACACGGTGCGTCCTTGCAGGTTGATATTAATCTTGAGCCAATCTCCCAAAGCATCACGGACGGGTTGAATCGGTAATTGCGTAAATTTCTGAGCCGGATAATTGTGAATCTGGTCGCCGTGCAGCGAAATCGCTTGCTGAAAGTAACCGTAGCGATACAGCAAGCCGACTGCTACGAGATTCACATTTTGATCGCTTGCCTCTTTGAGATAGTCGCCCGCCAAAATGCCTAAACCGCCCGAGTACAAACGCAGCGACACATGCAAGCCATATTCCATACAAAAGTAGGCAATACGAGGGCTGCCCTCCTGTGGCGCTTTCCCCATATAATTGTGGAAGCGCTGCATCACATTGCTGAGCCGCTCCATGAAAGCCGTATCTGATTTGAGGCGTTGTGCTTCTTCGAGGCTCAATTCATCGAGGACGGCGATGGGGTTGTCGTTCAACGCTGCCCAGCGATCACCGGCAATGGTTGTAAACAGTTCGATGGCGTCTTTATTCCACGACCACCAGATGTTATTTGCCAGGGTTTGCAGCGGCATCAACTCCGCCGGGAGTTTAGATTCGATATAAATCCGCTTGAGTTTAATATGGCTGTCTTGTAATTTCCCAATCATAAGGCATTATTTTAAAATCAGAAGTCGGCGCAATTTAAGTTTGTCATTTTATAAAAGCTAGGGATGCCCTTCTTCCAATCAGACGACAAAAATAGAATCTTTTCCGAAGCGGAACGAAGGAATATTCTTGTATTTTTTACACTAAGAATTGTTCAGCATGCTAATCAGCATTAAAAAAGGCAATAAAGCGTTAAAAAAAATTGCAAGAAAGCTTGTTAATTTCTTTTTGTCAAACGTTATTTCAGTACAAGTTCAGGGTGTTTTCAAACACTTTAGCGCAAAGTACGTTTTAGAAAAAATCTGTACTCCAAAGCAAATGCCTTTCACTTGTATTCAGCGTTGTGATTTTGAAAAATTACATTTTATTTTATAACTTAACTTGTACTAAACATTACAATCATTCCTAACCTAAAAGTTGAAAATCCATGAAACCAATCAAGTATGTAATTGTAACCCTCGTTTTATTGACCATTACAAGCGGGGCTTTCGCTCAATTTCGTGTGGGCGGCGGCTTAGGCTTTGGTTTTGATCAGGAAGCATTTTCGCTCTTTGCACGCGCCGGTTATGATTTTACCGAGAATTTACGTACCAACGCAACCTTCAATTTCTATTTCCTGGAGAATGAAGATACCGATTTCCTCGACCGCGATGCCTTCGATATCAATCTCGATGTCAATTACGATTTTGCCAATCTTCCCACCATTGATTTATATGGCTTGGCAGGTTTGAATATTTATCGCCTGAGCACGGAAACGGTGACCGGGGATTTCAAGAATACAGACCTAGGACTGAACATCGGGGTCGGCGGTCTATTCGGCGTTGCCGATAAAATTGACATCCTGAGTGAGCTAAAATACAATATTGGCAGTACTGAAGAATTGTTTTTCGGCTTTGGGGTGATGTTTAATATCACAGGAAGTCGTTAAAATACTTGAAAGTGCTGCAAATAATTTGTATATTTGCAGCACTTAGGTTTTTTATAGCAGCTATCACATTACAATACAAGAAACCTTCTAACACACCTTTCATTATCGGCTTCAAAAAGGCGTATATCGTCTTTGATTAAAAATCGCAAACGGCTCCATTTTCGTAGCCAACCAACTCAAAAAATACATACGCTCGAAAAATTAATGTTTTTCGTAATAATTAAAAATATGTTAACGTTAAATTTAAATATGTAACTTTTAGAATACATCTGCGTATAACTATTAAAAGCTTAACCGATTGATATGAGAAAACTTATTTTGACTTTGACAGGCACTCTGACATTCACTTTGTTAACCATTACAACTTATGGTCAAATGTTGCAGATTCACAGTATGAACGGCGAGGAAATTTGCCAGGGTTATTCGATTGATAATCAGGCAATGATCCAAATTACAGCGGGGTTACCTACCCAAAAACCGGAAAACACTTACATTACGTATGTATGGACTTCTACCCATGCCAACGGCAACAAAGTATGGGATTCTAACCAGCCGACGCGGCGTGTACCCATTCCGTGGTCGGGGGAATATACCGTACAAGTAGTGATGCAATATGTTCGCGTTGGTCAGACGCGTCCTTATGCTGCTTTCTGGTCTAATAAGGTGCGGGTAATGGGTAAGATTTGTAAGTAACAACAGGAGAAAGGGAAGTTGGCAGTTTTATACTAAACTGCCAACTTCTACTATCTATTTACCGGTTGATGCCAGGTAAACCCAGCGAACCCGGATTGCTAATATCATCCTTCAATACCGGCGCTTTGCGCTGCCGCGGATACACTTCATCCAACGTATTTCCATCGTACAATCTACCATTCTTCATCACGTAGCGCACTGAATTGGTGTTGCGAATATTCTCCAATGGATTGCGATCCAAAATGATCAAATCTGCCAGCTTACCCGCTTCGATCGAACCCAAATCTTTGCTCAAGCCAATCGCCTTCGCACCCAGAATCGTCGCCACTTTCAGCGCATCATGATTGCTCATGCCGCCCGCTTGCATCGCCCATAACTCCCAGTGATAACCCAAACCTTGCAACTGCCCGTGCGAACCTACGCCCGACAAGCCACCAGCCTTCACCAGATTTTTTACAAACTCGCCATGGCGCGCAAAAATATGCTCCTCTTTCATAAACCAACCCGGACGCCGGCGTGATTTGCTGTCCAATTCATTCTTCGGCGTGAAATAATTGAGCTTTTTATCGCCCTGCACATTTTCCGTTGCGTAGAAATAATTCTCCGCCCAGGGACCGCCATACGCTACCAACAAGGTTGGCGTATAAGCCATCTGCGCTTTCGACACCACCTGCACCAAGTCATTGTACAACGGATAAATCGGGAACGCATGCTCGTGCCCCGGATAGCCATCAATCAACTGCGTCAAATTTAACTTCATATCCAAAGCGCCTTCCGTCGTCGGCATCAAACCTTGCTCTTTCGCTGCCTGAATAATCCACTGCCGATGCTGGCGGTTGCCCGTCATATACATCTTGATGGTTTTCGTATTGTAATAATCCGAATACTGCTTCAGCACATTCTTGGTATGATCCAGACTTTTCAGATTGTACGCCCAGAAACCTACGCCCGGACCAGTGGAGTAAATGCGCGGACCGAGAATATCGCCCGTTTCTACCATGTCACCATAGGTCAACACGTCGGTAGTAGCCGTTTGCGGGTCGCGCGTAGTCGTTACACCGTACGCGAGGTTCGCTGCATACATCCAAACCGTGTTTTTGTGCAAGCCCCAGGTGGGCCACATATGCGAATGCGTGTCCACAAATCCCGGAATGATCGTCTTCCCCGTCATATCCATCACCTTCACACCTGCGGGAGCCTTGATCCGCCCGCTAGGAGCCACCGCCTTAATGCGCGCATTCTCCACCAGAATGTCACCTTTGGCAATGATTTCCTCACCCTTCATCGTCACAATACGCGCGCCTTTCAGCAGCACCGTACCCTCCGGCACATCCTTCGTGATCTCCACCTTCACCCGCGTTTCGCTCGGCTTGTACCCCTTATCTTCCTTCTTATCCTCGGTTTTTTTCTCCTCCTCCTTCTTATCACCAGCCGCTTGTTTTTCTTTTTCAGCCTTCTCTTTGGCTTCTTTCTCCTTACGCAGTTGTTCTTCTACCTGCTTGGCTGCATCCAGATCGTAAGCAAAATAAGCATTGCCAATCGACCAATATACTTGCTTCCCATCGGCTGACCAGTGCGGAAACTGCCCACCAATCTCGGTCAACTGCTTCGCCGGGAATTGCGAACCCGTGGGATCAGCAACCGACACCGTTGGTACTTCGCCACCCACCTTGGGTACGGTCACGATGTAAATATCATTGTTGATCAGCGCCAGCGCCTGATCGCCATTCGGTGCCAGGGTAATAAAATCGGGGTTGGAAGGCTGCTGCGTCGGCTCGGTTTCAAACTCCTGCAACATACAATGCTCCACATTGCCAAACACCGGATACGTGGTAATACCCGTAATCTTCAAATGCTGCTTCTCATCCGTGCCATCCCAGCGAATAGAGATCAAGCCCTTTTCATTGTGTGACAAATAAATGCGATCACTCGATTGAATAAAGTGCGGATTGCCCCGACCGTTCGTCGGCATGATGACCTGCGACTCGCCACCGTTGGCATCGATCCACATCAGGCTTTCTGCTGCCCCAAAAGCGCCCGGACCAAAGGCTTCCTGGTACGCACGCGCCGCGCCGGCAGTAAACACAATGCGATTGGTCTTGGCATCCCAAGCCAGATCGCTGTACGTACCGCCCGTTTTTGTCAACTTCACCGGCTGCGCGTTGCCGGTTGGCGCGATTTTGTAAATATTCCCTTCCTTACCTTCCCAGGTCACGTATGCAATCTGCGTACCATCGGGCGACCAGATCGGCATGGCTTCAATATGGTTGGAATTCGTCAGACGACGTGGCGTCCCGTTCGGGTAATCCATAATGTACAACTTATCCAGCACCGTAAACGTCACCTGTTTGCCATTCGGCGACATGCGCGGATCGCGGATCTGCGTGGCAATCATCTTTTTATCATCCGAAATTGGGAAATCAAAACGCACTTCTGGTCCCAATTCCAGTTCAACGTCCACTTCAAACGGAATATTCACCGCCTTGCCACCATCCACCGGCACTTTATAAATTTTACCACCGTAATACGCCACCACATGCTTGCTATCCGGCGTAAACGACATAGCCGGATACACGCCCAGGCGCGCACGGCTCTCCTGTTCGTCGCGCTGCACGGGGTAAGCCAGCCAACTCTCCTCACCGGTGAGCAGATTGTGTTTTACCAAACCCGTCTCGGTGTTGTAACGCGTGCCGTACACGAGCCATTTACCATCCGGCGAAAGCGTAGGCGTGAAAGCCGACCCGTAACGCGCCGTCTTCGTCGTAACTTCTCCCGTCTCCCGATCATAAGTTGCCAATTGATATTGCGGAAACTGCGCATTGTAATTCCATTCGCCCTGCCGCCGCGAAAACCAGATGAACCGATCGTCTTTACCCACTGCGGGTTCCGCCGATTTAACATTATCGGGCTTCTTAGTCAGTTGCACACCACTGCCACCGTCTTTATGCAGAAGGTGCAGCTTCAGATTGCTAATGCCTTTAGCCGCCACCAAATAGTTGCCATCAGGCATCCATTCTACCGATTGTACGTGATCCGTCTTACCTTTGGTCAATTGCTTCGTTTCTTTGCTAGCTACGTCAATCAGCCACACATTTTCCGAACCATCCCGATCTGACGTAAACGCAATCGTCTTACCATCCGGGCTAAACTTTGGGTGCGAGTCAAATGCCATCCCATTCGTCAATGGGGTTGCTTTACCGCCGCCAATTGGCAGCAAATACAAGTCGCCCAGCAGGTCAAATGCAATGGTTTGCCCATCCGGGCTTACATCGAGATTCATCCACGTGCCTTCGCTCGTTTTCAGTTTAACCGTACGACCCGGTTTTAGCGAGAGCCCTTCGCCGGGCTTCTGCTCTTCCGTTTTCATAGAATCCACTTTGGTGCTATCTGCCTGCGCCCAAAGCGAAGTAGTGGCTACACTCAACAGCAGCAGGAGC
>JBKBWT010000342.1:0-6776 GCA_046314415.1 Saprospiraceae bacterium | reverse complement strand
TTACATATATAAATAAGAAGTATAATGAACGTCAGAGCTTCATTAAAGAACCGCTCCACTGATTGCAAAATTGTGAGAAGAAAGGGAAAAGTTTATATTATTAATAAAAAGAACCCTAAGTTCAAGCAACGGCAGGGGTAATTAATCGAAGAATTATGATTTACGATTTGTGAAATTTCTAATCGTAAGTTGTAAATCTAAAATCTAAAGTAGAAATGGCTCGTATTGCAGGTGTAGATTTACCGAGAAACAAGCGTGGCGTCATCAGTCTGCCCTACCTTTTTGGTATTGGCAAATCAGCTGCAAGTGATATTCTGGCGCAGGCAGGCGTAGATGAGAACAAGAAAGTAGCAGATTGGACGGATGAGGAAGTTCGAGAGATCACGCGCATCGTCACCAATGAATATAAGGTTGAGGGTGAATTGCGTTCGGAAATTCAGTTGAATATCAAGCGTTTGATGGATATTGGCTGTTATCGTGGTTTGCGTCATCGTAAAGGATTACCCTTGCGAGGTCAGCGTACCCGTACCAACGCGCGCACCCGTAAAGGTAAGCGTAAAACAGTGGCTAACAAGAAGAAAGCTACTAAATAATTATAAGTATTATAGTTCTTTGTGTTATGGTGTTGTAGTTATCATTTCACTATAACACCATTTACCATAACACCATAGAAAAATGGCAAAGGCAGCAAAAAAAGTTAAAAAGAGAAAAGTAAAAGTTGAACCGGAAGGATTGGTTTATATCCAGGCGAGTTTCAATAATATCATTATTTCACTCACGAATCGTCAGGGACAGGTCATTTCTTGGGCTTCTGCGGGCAAAGCTGGCTTCCGTGGTTCTAAGAAAAATACGCCTTATGCAGCTCAAGTTGCAGCTGCGGATGCTGCAAAAGTAGCTTATGACGCAGGCATGCGTACGGCAGAAGTTTACGTAAAAGGACCGGGCTCTGGTCGGGAAGCTGCAATTCGTGCCCTTGATAGCGCCGGTATCAAGATTTCAAAAATTAAGGATGTGACGCCGATTCCACACAATGGTTGTCGTCCGCCTAAGCGCAGAAGAGTATAAAATTTTATTCGCCAATTAAGCCCGACATCTATCGGGAACGGCTTTTACTTTAAGAAAACGTTTGACCTAACAATGGCAAGATATACTGGTTCAAAAACAAAAAAGGCAAGAACGTTTGGCGAGTCAATCTTTGGCTTCGACAAGGCATTTGAGAAAAGAAAGTATCCTCCCGGTCAACACGGGCAGGCTAGAAAGCGCAAGCAACGCTCGGACTATGCCCAGCAATTGCAGGAAAAACAGAAAGCAAAATATACCTATGGCGTTCTAGAACGTCAGTTCAGAAATTTATTTGAAACCGCCAGCCACAAAAAAGGGGTAACAGGCGAATTGCTTTTGCAATACCTGGAGGCACGTCTGGATAACACAGTGTTCCGTTTAGGAATTGCCCCAACGCGTATGGCAGCTCGCCAGTTGGTTTCGCACAAACATATAACCGTAAACGGAATCGTGACAAACGTACCTTCTTTCCAACTTCGCCCCGGTGATGTAATCGGTGTGCGCGGTCAGTCAAAAGGATTAGCGGTAGTAAAGGATACCGTTACCAATCGGAAAGATGCCAGAAAATTTGCGTGGTTGGAATTTAATCCTGACAAAATGCAGGGGGTGTTCCTGACCTACCCTTCACGGGATCAAATCCCTGAAAAAATAAACGAACAGCTCATCGTCGAATTGTATTCTAAGTAAAAAGCGGTTTTGGCAGTCTGGTTACAGGCTGTCAAAACTCGTATTAGAACGGAGCGATTATTCGCATTCAACCAAAACGCGCGTTCGTCGGTTATTTCCTATCAAAGTTCAATTCATATTATGAGCATATTAAATTTTCAAAAGCCGGATAAGATTGTAATGCAAAAGTCCAACGACTTCGAAGGACTTTTCGAATTCAAACCCCTTGAACCTGGCTTTGGACAAACAATTGGCAACTCACTCCGCCGGGTACTGCTTTCTTCACTGGAAGGCTATGCAGTCTCCGCCGTGCGTATCGCTGGGGTGGAGCACGAGTTTGCAACCATTCGCGGCGTGGTGGAAGACGTCGTAGAAATTATTCTAAACCTGAAACAGGTACGTTTGAAGTGCCTGATTTCCAACGAAGATATTACGAACGAAAAAATATACCTGACAATCAGCGGCAAAGAAGAATTTCGCGCCGGTGATATTGAGGAACATACGAATGTATTCCGGGTGATGAACCCCGAATTGCTTATCTGCACAATGGAGCCTGCGGTGAGCCTGGAAGTAGAATTGACGATTACGAAGGGTCGCGGCTATGTTCCAGCTGATGATAATTTACCAAAAGACGCTCCGATTGGCGTAATTCCGATTGATGCGATTTACACACCGATCAAAAATGTGGCTTATCGCATTGAAAATACACGGGTTGGTCAACGTACGGACTATGAAAAACTGACCATCGAGGTTAAAACCGACGGTACCATCCATCCGGAAGAGGCTATTAAAGATGCTTCACGGATTCTGATTCAGCACCTGATGCTGATTACGGATGAAAATATTACCTTCGACGACGCTTCCAGCCGTGAGGATAATATCGTGGATGAGCACATCTTACACATGCGCAAACTCCTCAAAACCTCCCTCGAAGATCTCGACCTGTCGGTACGTGCTTACAACTGCTTGAAAGCCGCGAAAATCAATACACTGGCTGAACTGGTGAGATACGACACGCACGAATTGCTCAAATTCCGCAACTTTGGTAAGAAGTCGCTGGTAGAAATTGAGGAATTACTGCAAGATAAAGGCTTGACTTTCGGCATGGATTTGTCGAAATATAAGCTGGAAGAAGATTAAATCAAACGGCTGTCTAAACAGCTGTCCTGAATAAGAGCAACGGGCGGTTAAAGATCGCCCGTTTTTATTGTACCTGACAAACTGCTGATTTGGCTGAAGTAGTTTGAATTATTCAACTAACTTTGCAATAACTGATTAGTCGAAAGGCGTGCCAATCGTCCTTGATGTTTTCGGCGAAACGTGTTGCGGAGCAAATTTTAGGTCCAACATGAGACATGGTAAAAAGGACAACCACTTAGGTAGAAAGGTTGGTCATCGTCGTGCGCTGCTCAAAAACCTCGCGCAGGCACTCATCCAGCACAAACGCATCACTACTACTGTTGCCAAAGCCAAGGCTTTGCGCGTGTACATCGAGCCATTGGTAACCAAGGCAAAAACCAACACCACCCACAATCGCCGCGTGGTTTTCAGCTATTTGCAAAATAAGGAGGCAGTAAAGGAATTATTTAGTGCCGTAGCAGAAAAAATCGGCGATCGTCCAGGTGGCTATGTTCGCGTGATTCGCACCGGTTACCGTCAAGGTGATGGCGCGGAAATGGCAATGATTGAGTTTGTAGATTTCAATGATGTGTATAACACTGGAAAAGAAGCAGGTGCAGGTAAGAGCACCAGAAGACGTCGTCGCCGTGGCGGCAGTGGTGGTACGAAGGAAGAAACGCGTGCAGCAGCTCCCGCGGCTGTAGCAACTACACCAGAAGCAACTGCACCGGAAGTAGCGCCCGAAACGAATGACATGGCTGCTACAAGTGAAGACGAGAACAAAACGGAAGCTTAATCCATTATAGCTTTTATCAGAAAAGGGCGATGTCTATCAAGATGTCGCCCTTTTCGTTTTGTTTTGTAGGTAAATTTTATACTTTTATTTATTTTTTGTTTGTTAATGGAAATAGATAAGTAAATTTCAAATTTTTTATTGTATTTACGTGTAATAAACTTATCTTTTTTATAATATTTTTGTAATAGATATTTTACTCTTAACATAAAGATTTTTAAAACGAGTTTTTTTACATTTTACACTGCTTACTTTCCATTTCTCCGCTGCGTATCTTATCTTTGCACGAATTTTGAAAAAAACAGATTTTAAATCATAGACAATTTACAACAGATTCTTAGGAATCTAATGTTTAAGATCTTAAAATCGAACGTCTTAAATAAAAAAATGGTCGAATTGCAACAGCGACCGGCAATTCTGCTGCTGGAGGACGGAACGGTCTTCCACGGTAAAGCAGCCGGTAAAATTGGGACTACCACGGGTGAAATTTGTTTTAACACCGGTATGACCGGTTATCAGGAGATTTTTACCGACCCGTCTTACTTTGGTCAATTACTCGTCACCACTAACGCGCACATCGGCAATTACGGCACTAAGCGCAGCGAAGTTGAATCGCACAGTATCAAGATTGCCGGTCTCATTTGTAAAAATTTCACCTCGCAATACTCGCGCCTCCGTGCCGATGAATCGATTCAGGAATATTTTGAAGAAGAACAACTCGTGGGCATCTCCGACGTGGACACGCGTGCGTTGGTGCGTCATATTCGCGACAAAGGGGCGATGAATGGCATTGTTTCTTCTGAAATCCTGGACATTGAAGCGCTGAAAGAACAGTTGGCAGCTGTGCCGCCGATGGAAGGGCTGGAACTTGCCTCTCAGGTGAGTACAAAAGAGCCGTATTCCTATGGCAATCCGCATGCACGTTTTCGCGTTGCCGCACTGGATTTTGGCATCAAGAAAAATATTCTGGAGAATCTGACCGAGCGCGATTGTTACGTAAAGGTTTTTCCGGCTAAGACTTCCATGGAAGAATTGCGCGCATTCAATCCCGACGGGTATTTCCTGTCGAATGGACCAGGCGACCCGGCTTCGATGGATTATGCAGTGCAAACCGCAAAGCAAATTTTACAGGAAGACAAACCCCTGTTTGGTATTTGCCTGGGGCATCAGTTACTGGCATTGGCGGTGGACGTGCCCACGCATAAAATGCACCACGGACATCGCGGCATCAATCATCCGGTGAAAAATCTGGTAACGGGCAAGAGTGAAATCACCAGCCAAAATCATGGCTTTGAAGTGAACCGCGCAGTGATTGAATCGAGACCGGACGAGATCGAAATTACGCATGTCAACTTGAATGATGATACTGTTGAAGGCTTGCGCTTGAGAAATAAGAAAGCGTTCTCGGTACAATATCACCCGGAGGCTTCACCTGGTCCGCACGACGCAAATTACCTGTTTGATGATTTTGTGCATTTGATGCAGCATCAGTAATTTGTTGAAAATACAGTCTTTGAATAAGTAAGATTATTCAAATATTATAATTGACTAAAAGATTTTAAAAATATTATAAGACTATAACATCAAAACGAAAAGTATGAGTGCGATTGTTGAAATAAACGCCAGAGAGATTCTGGATTCGCGGGGCAACCCCACCGTTGAAGTAGAAGTTATCACCGAGGAAGGATACTATGGTCAGGCAGCTGTACCATCAGGCGCTTCGACAGGTAAGCACGAAGCTGTAGAATTGCGCGACGGCGATAAAGATCGCTACCTGGGTAAAGGCGTGCTGAATGCTGTGGACAATGTGGAAGAAATTGCCGAAGAACTCATCGGGCTCGACGTTTTTGACCAGCGCTACATTGACAACTTGATGCTGGAACTCGACGGCAGCAATAATAAATCGAAACTTGGCGCAAATGCAATTTTGGCGGTGTCGCTGGCAGTAGCAAAAGCGGCGGCTGAAGCACTGGAAATGCCCTTGTACCGCTACGTGGGCGGCGTGAACGCGCACGTATTGCCGGTGCCAATGATGAATATTCTGAATGGCGGCGCTCATGCCGACAATTCAATTGATTTTCAGGAGTTTATGGTGATGCCAATGGGTGCAGAATCTTTCTCTGAAGGGTTGCGCATGGGCGTGGAAATTTTCCACCACCTGAAAAGTGTGTTAAAAGGCAAGGGCTATTCCACGAACGTGGGCGACGAAGGTGGCTTTGCACCGAATATTAAGTCGAACCAGGAAGCGATTGAGACGGTACTGCAAGCTATTGAAAAAGCTGGCTACCGCCCGGGCGAAGATGTATTCATTGCAATGGATGCAGCAGCTTCGGAATTCTACGATGAAGAATCTGGTTTGTACGTATTTAAAAAATCAACTGGCGATAAGCTGACCTCGGCGCAAATGGTGGACTACTGGAAAGAGTGGTGCGATAAATATCCGATTTTTTCCATTGAAGACGGCTTGTATGAGGATGACTGGGAAGGCTGGCGCGCTTTGACGCAAACGCTGGGCAACCGCGTACAACTCGTTGGGGATGACCTGTTTGTAACGAACTCCATGCGCCTCCAGCAGGGGATTGATCAGCAAGTTGCCAACGCCATTCTGGTAAAGGTAAACCAAATCGGTACCCTGACGGAAACGATTGACGCGGTGCAATTGGCGACCCGCAACAGCTACCGCAGCATCATGAGTCACCGTTCGGGTGAAACGGAAGACACGACCATCGCCGATCTGGCAGTGGCATTAAATACCGGACAAATCAAGACCGGCTCGGCTTCGCGCTCGGACCGGGTGGCTAAATACAATCAGTTGCTGCGCATCGAGCAGGAATTGGCAGAATCAGCGTTCTACCCAGGCAAAGGCTTGCTGACGCGTCGCTGGTAAAATAGCTTGGCGGTTTTAGTTCTGAACTTGCGTTTAGCAGCTAAAACCGCCAGCACTGGGAAAATAATGTCATGCCGAATTGCTTTACACTTTAATTTTCAGCAACTTTGCTATTCATGTTGCGTTCAGGCGTATCATAATCAGGCAAATTATTACATCGCATAAAAGCAATTCATTATGGCTCTGCAAATTCCGCTGCCGCCGCTGGTACAAAAGATCATCAAACCTTTTCGGAATCCGTTTTTTCTG
>JBKBWT010000341.1:0-6780 GCA_046314415.1 Saprospiraceae bacterium | reverse complement strand
CCACCAAGCGAATGCGACCATCGGGCGTAGTAAGGCGAAACTCAATCGGTAACTCTTCAGACGTTTTATTAATTACTTCGTAATTATATAAATTGCTGATATACGTTTCGTCCACCTCCTGATACAGCATACCCGGCGTGCGCAGCATCAGCGTTTCCATGCTACCCCGATTGCTGAGTAATAAAATATTTACAATTAATAAAATAGTTAAAAATACGGAGTAAGCTATTACTCGCGGTGTAAAGATGCGCCGTTTTTGTTCGGCAATACCATTATGACTGTCGTACCGGATTAAGCCGCGCGGGCGACTGATTTTGTCCATCACCTCATCACAAACATCAATACAAGCCGTACAATTGATACATTCCAACTGCGTACCATTGCGAATGTCAATACCTGTCGGGCATACCTGAATACACAATTTGCAATCGATACAATCGCCTTGTTTAACAAATTCAATCCCTTTTTCTGTAGCGGCAAGCGTACTTCCGCCATTGGTAGCCGCCTGTTCGACAAAGGCAGCAATATTTTGAACAGGATTTTGGGGTTCTTTTTTCTTTTTACCACGTGGTTCGCCACGAATGTAATCGTACGCAATGACAATGGAGTTTTTATCAAGCAGCACCCCCTGCAAGCGACCATACGGGCAAATGGTGGTACAAACTTGCTCGCGCATGTACGAAAAGACAAAATAAAAGGCAAATGAAAATAAAATCATAGCGATAAAACCGCCGAGGTGCATAGTGACCGGTTCCGTAGCTATTTTTATAACTTCATCTAAACCAATAATATACGCTAGAAAAGTATTGGAGACGAGCACCGCTATGGTAAAGAAAATGGCTTGCTTGGCGCTTTTCTTCATAATTTTTTCAGTGGTCCATGGTGCAGCGTTGAGTTTGCGTTGGGCATTGGCATCACCTTCAATCCAGTATTCAATTTTGCGATAGACCATCTCCATAAAAATGGTCTGCGGACACACCCATCCACAAAATAATCGCCCGAATACGACTGTGAATAAAATAATGAAAACAATAAATGTGATCATTGCCAGCCCAAAGAGGTGAAAGTCCTGGGGTAGGAAAACAATGCCGAATAATATAAATTTGCGTTCTAATATATTAAAAAGGAGAAACGGTTCGCCATTGAATTTTATTAAAGGCATTCCAAATAAAAATGCCAGCAAAAACCAGCTTAAATAGTTGCGCCAATTGGTAAAACGCCCTTTCGTTTTTTTCGGATAAACCCAAATTCGCTTGCCCTGTTGGTCAACTGTGGCAATGGAATCCCGGTAGGTCTCCGTATCGTTTATATGAGAAGTAGCGCTCATCGTTAGAAATAGTTGAATCGTTGAATCGTTGAAGGTTGATAAGATCACATTGAATATCAACCTTTCAACGATTCAGCTTATGAAATGCAATTAATTCATTCCAATCGTTTGTGCCTGTTGTGCTGCGGTAGAATCGCTGGGAGTAGGAGAAGCCTGAAATTTCTCGCCCTGTGGTTCTTTTCCATTCGGTGGATTCGTACCATGCAGGCTTAAAATAAAGCTTGCTACTCGTTGCATATCAGCCGGGCGAATCTGGTCACTCCACGGAATCATCCCTTTTTCCGGTACCCCATACTTGATGGTTTTGAAAATATCCTGCACACTACCGCCATGTAACCAATAATCATCCGTAAGGTTAGGACCGACGCCACCTTCACCGGCGGCACCATGACAAGCTACGCATTTGGAGTCATAAATGGTTTTACCTAAAGAGATCGATTGCTCATCATTTAAAGCAGTTACGTTGGTTTCGTCAACATTGTTAGCCTGCTTAGCCAGATAAGCCTCTACCGCTACCTGAGCTTTTTCGACTTCCATCGTATATTCTTCGGCAGAGCTAGGACCCGAACCTCCCCAGTGATAATAAACCATGTAAACACCCGAAAAAACGATGGTAATTACGAACAAAGCAACCCACCAAGGCGGCAGACTATTATCCAATTCGCGAATGCCATCATAGTTGTGATGTAATACGATTTCCTCTTCTCTTTCCACTGGTACAACATTTGTCCAGCGCTTGTAGAGCCGTGTCCATAAGCTTTCAGTTTCTCCTTTTTTCACCTCTTCCAGATACGGCTCTAGCCCTTGTTCCTGATAAATGCGTACTTGCTGTACTTTTACCATTACATTCAGCAGATGTACCAGGGTAGCTAAAGCGCCCAAGATGACCACTGCTGCTGCAACCAAAGTAATATTGGAAAAGAGCGATTCATAAAAGTTTGGGCTGCTGGCTGGGGCTGCAGCTGTTTCCTGTGCAGTGGCACCCAATGCCATAAGCCCGAAGGCGGTTGCTAAGCCAGCTATTCTCCAGATTTTATTTTTCATAACAATAGTTATTCAGGTTTAACAGGTTTAGCGTCTTCCAGCGGCAAATGCGCCATTTTTTCAGTATAATTTTTATTTCGACCCAGAATGACCAACGTGCTGACAAGGAAGACCGCAAAGAATGTCACCAGCGCGAAGATTGCCATCCAGTTGATATTATTACCTTCTAAAATATATTTATACATGATTTTTTGATTTTAATGCTGTTGATACTATGGATATTTTGATACTATGGACGCTGTTGATTCTGTGGTGCCAATAGCATCGCCCAGCGAGTATCTAAAGCATCCATAGCATCCATAGTGCTTATTGCGTTGCCTGTGGTTTTGGCTTGATGTCAGTACCCAAGCGTTGCAAATATGCGATCATGGCGACAATTTCTTTTTTCTCCAGCCCTTCCTGCTTAATGCCGTCTTTTTTCAGATTTTCTGCTACGGCTTGCGCCTGTTTTTGCAGTTCAGCCACGGCATCGTAATCTTCAGGATAAGGCGTACCCAACGTGCGTAAGGTCTTGATTTTAGCCGCTGTATATTTAGTATTTAAATCATGGCGCAGCAACCATGGATAACGTGGCATGATGGAGCCTGGCGACATACTCGTCGGGTCAAGCATGTGGTTGTAGTGCCAGCTATCCGGATATTTGCCGCCTTGGCGATGCAGGTCAGGACCCGTACGCTTGGAACCCCAGAGGAACGGGCGGTCATAAATGTATTCGCCTGATTTTGAATAATCTCCGTAACGCTCGGTTTCTGAACGGAATGGTCGGATCATCTGAGAGTGACAACCCAAGCAGCCTTCGCGGATATAAATGTCGCGACCTTCGAGTTCGAGTGCCGTATAGGGTTTCACCGATTCGATTTTGGGTACATTGCTGTCAATCAATGCCATTGGCGCAATTTCAACGATACCACCGATCAAAATCAAAATCAAACTTGCAACGAGCATCTGAATCGGGCGACGTTCAATCCACTTGTGCCAATACTCACCTTTAGGTGCAGCGTGCACTACACGAGCAGGCGCTTCGGCTGCTTCATAAGCTACAAAAGAGCCTTGCTTCGCAGTTTTCATTAAATTATATACCATTACAAATACCCCAGCCAGGAACATGGCACCACCGAGTGCCCGCATGGCATACATCGGAATCAGCTGAGTTACCGTTTCCAGGAAGTTAGGATAAGCCAGGAATCCATCTGGAGTGAACTGTTTCCACATTAATGCTTGCGTCCAACCTGACCAATAAAGCGGTACCGCATAGATCAAAATACCGAGCGTACCAATCCAGAAGTGTGCATTCGCCAGTTTAGTAGAATAAAGATTGGTATTATACATTTTAGGAATCAACCAATACAATACACCAAAGGTGAGAAAACCATTCCAGCCCAATGCACCAACGTGTACGTGTCCAATTGTCCAGTCAGTAAAGTGACTGATTGCATTCACCGACTTCACTGAAAGCATTGGACCTTCAAAAGTTGCCATACCATAAGCGGTAACGGCTACCACCAGAAACTTCAGTACCGGATCCTGGCGTACACTATCCCACGCACCGCGGAGGGTAAGCAAACCATTTAACATACCACCCCAGGATGGTGCAATCAACATCACGGAGAACACCGTACCCAGCGACTGCGCCCAATCCGGCAACGCCGAATACAACAAGTGGTGCGGACCTGCCCAGATATAAATGAATATCAGTGCCCAAAAGTGAATAATAGACAATTTATAAGAATATACCGGACGATTTGCAGCTTTCGGCAGGAAATAGTACATCAAGCCCAGATATGGCGTGGTGAGGAAGAATGCTACCGCATTGTGCCCATACCACCACTGCACCAAGGCATCCTGCACCCCGGCAAATACATTGTAACTTTTCCACATGTGAACCGGCAACTCAATGTTATTACCGATATGTAATACCGTTACCGTAATCCAGGTAGCAATGTAAAACCAAATGGCTACATACAAGTGATTCTCACGGCGCTTCAGAATAGTACCAAACATATTGATACCAAAAGCCACCCAAACCACTGCAATTGCAAGGTCAATCGGCCATTCTAATTCGGCGTATTCCTTGGCACTCGTAATACCCAATGGCAAGGTTACTGCTGCTGCCAGAATAATCGCCTGCCAGCCCCAAAAGTGAAATTCACTCAGGAACTTACTGAACATCGGCGTTTTCAATAAGCGCTGCAGGGAGTAATAGACCCCCATAAAAATACCGTTGCCTACAAATGCAAAAATCACCGCGTTGGTATGCAACGGGCGAATGCGTCCGAAGGTCGTGTAAGGCAGATCAAAATTGAGCGCCGGAAATACTAATTGCAAGGCAACCAGCAAGCCCACCAGCATCCCAATGACGCCAAACACCACCGATGCAATGGCGAACTTGCGCACAATCGCATTATCGTAACTGAATTTCTCTACAACAGGTGTCATTGATTACGAATTTTTGTTTTCTGTTTGCTTATCATCAAATAAAATTCTTACCGAAGGTGTGTAATCATCGTCGTATTGACCGCTCTTCACCGCCCACAGGAAGGCACCCAGGAACCCCAAGGCGACCACTAAACTGACGAGTATTAAGACAAAAATGATTTTCATGGTCTAATCACATTTATGATATAGAAATGTAATGTTTTCAGGTGTTCATTGCCTTAAGCGAAACTTCGCATTCTAAAAGTTTGGCAATTGTACTGTCACACAATTGTAATTTTGCTGCAAGTTAGACTTGGTGTCATCCTTACAGTATGAGGAAAATCAGAGTGAGGGGGTGATTTTTGTCACCAAAAAAAGTTTTGTTGAAAGATTACTTATGAACGATTCGTAAAGGTTGGACAAAAGGAATAAAAAGATGGAGCGGCTTCGACTTTCTAAATCATGGATTGGTGCTTGCTCTGGGGTGTATCCAAAAAAATAAGACCTGGAATAAATTGCCAGGTCTTATTAAAGAATGCGATTATATTATATTGGTTTAATCTCGATTATCATCTGTCCATTGTACACCTTGCGACATCTCATTAACAGCCGTCTGGGCGTGGCGGAAGAAAGTATTTACTTTATCTAATTGATTGATTAAAAGCTGGTTTGTATCTATGCTTACTGCGGCACTCATGGCTTCTCGTGCTGATTCTTCGCCCGCATCAGTTCGGTTTTGCAGTGTACTGATCATCGTAGCTAAGGTTGTAAGGATTTGCCGTGCCTCATCGGAGTGCCTGTCGGTCAAGCGGTTGCGTTGTAAATCGTTCAGCAAAGCCATGATGCGAATTCGCTTCGAACGCATGTCTGTAATTGTAATATCTGTAGCGGTCGAAATAGATTCTATAGCTGACATTAATCTGGTTATGCCATTATAAATATCCTGATGGCTCAAATCCGCACCAGCGGTGCCGATGGAAGTACCCTCCGATGTGTACCAATTACTATAATCAGTGATAGTGGTACTACTTGCGGTTGTAGTCGTAGTGCCCCGATTTGTCGTATTATTCATTTGATTATCAGTCGTAGTGTTGGTGCGCGGCGTGGTGGTAGTTGTCGTTGTATCGCGGTTCATATCATCAGTACGAGTCGTATTTTGGTCTTGAGTATTCATATTATTACGATTTATATTACCCATCGTATCGCGATTCATATCATCAGTACGAGTCGTATTTTGATCTTGAGTATTCATATTATTACGATTCATATTACTCATCGTATCGCGGTTCATATCATTAGTGCGAGGAGTCGTTTTATACATATTATTAATATTATTACGAATCATATTCATTGTATCACCCTGCATCATATTGTTGGTCGTATCGCCTTGAATATTGCTACCGAAATTGCGCGCAGGAATTCTTTCGATTTCACGAATCATCGGCACCACTTCCACTACCCTCAACTCGTGGAGGCGCGTATGGGCAGCATCTTCCATCATAAAGAACTGGAAAGCCTTGAACGGATCAATCTTGTCTTCCAGGCGGTCAAAATAATTTTTCTGCAATTGAGTTTCTGCAATTTCTGCCTCCCAATAATCTTCAATGGCATCACCTAGTTCTTCCGAACGATCTTCTTGCGAATCAGCTTGCTTCATCTTGTCCGAGAATTTTTGCAATACGGTAAACTTCCGTTGCACGATTCGGTCTTTTTCATTCATGTATTCCCGGTAAATCGGATCAAATGCCTCAATTTCAGCTGGCGTCATATTCAGTTGAGTGAGGGCATAATTCCGAAAATCCATTCTGAGCTCCGCTGTCAACATCTGCTCATAATTCCTCGTAGCGGTGTTGCTGGTGTCCCGGTTGGTAGTTTGATTTTGCTGGGCAAGTGTAATAAAAGTACATCCCAAACCTAAAAATAAGATCAATAATAATCTTTTCATGATATTTTGGTTTTTGGTTCCATTTTTGCAACGGGGCAAAATGGGATAT
>JBKBWT010000340.1:0-6791 GCA_046314415.1 Saprospiraceae bacterium | reverse complement strand
GTTCACTTTGATCCTCCGGCAGTTATCAATGAAGATTTTAAATTAGATGCATACCTGAAACCCATTGCCCCTGCTATTTTTAAGCTGGAGCCGATAACTAGTGTGTATAATTATCATGATAGTATATTAATTGTGTTAAATAAAAAGGGAATGGGGATATTGAGTTTACCCGCTTTTTATGCCAATCCGCAGCGCCCTTATGCATATATGTTAGCTCCTGATGATGGTTATACTGGCAAGGCAGGTGACCAGAATTGCATCGTGAAAGATTTTAAGGGGAATGTATGGTTGGCAAATGATAAAGGATTGACCCGTTTCCACCCAAAAAATTATCTTTTTGATACGACAATTCCGTCTAAGCCCATTCTTTTATCGTTCACATCATATGGGGATACATTGTCAGTTATAGATGGTGTAATAAAAGGTTTACGAAATAAACATACAAATGTAGTTATTCACTTTGACTGGGAAAATAGTCCATTTCTATATAACAATATTTTTTTTGAATATCAATTGGATAAAGACTCGCTCATTGCCGTCGAAGAAAACCAGGTTGAATTTACTCGACTTGCACCAGGGAATTATTCTTTTAAACTGTATGCCGTCAAAGGGAATGTACGTTCCGAGCCTTTACTGCTCTCTTTTCGCATTCCGCCATTATGGTATCAAAATCCGCTGATTTTAGGTGGGATTATTCTTTTTTTAATTTTTATTATTATAATTATTATTGCCTGGTATCAAAATAAATTAAAACAGGAACGGATATTAGGAGAATTGAAAGAACAACAGGAACGACAACGCCGGGAACTGCTCACGGTGCGCGTACAAGCCATTGTTAATCAATTAAATCCGCATTTTATTATCAATGCACTCACTTGGCTTCAAGTGCGGGCACAAAGGAGTAATGATTTGTCTTCGGTTTCTATCATAGAAAGGCTGGCAGAAAATTTGAAGATTATTTTTATCAATAGCCGCGAAAAACGGGCTTTTCACACACTTTGGGATGAAATGCAGCTCGTGGAAAATTATTTCCGTATTCAAAAAGTGCGCTTTGGAGATAAAGTGACGTATCACCTACCCGATTCGGAATTGATAAAAAAATGGGGACAATGTGTACGTGTGCCGCTAATGTTATTGCTGATACACGTCGAAAATGCCATTGAACATGGGCTGAAAAAGAAGCGGGGCGGTGGGTGCGTCAAAATTACAATCGAAGACAAATCAAAAGATTATTTAATTTTTACTATTGAAGATACAGGCATCGGTAGAAAAAAGGCAGGGGAAATTCCCTCTATCAGTACCAGGCAAGGCACTAAAATGCTTGCTGAATTGATTGCTATTTTTAATTCCAAAAACGATCAAAAAATTACACAATATTATGAAGATGAAATATTTATAGATTTACATGGGTGTCCATATGGCACTCGTATTATAATTCAATTACCTAAAATTTACACGTATGCGCTATCCGATTAGATGTGTTGTTTTAGAAGACGAAGCCGACTGGCGGATGATGTTCTGTGAGTTGCTATCCTCCTTTGCAGAGGTCAAAATAGTAGGGCAAGCCGAAAATGTGGATGATGCCTTTTTCCTTGTTGCTCAGGAGCGTCCACAGGCAATCTTTATGGACATCGAACTGGAAGGCGGCAATGCGTTTTCGCTGCTAGACCGGTTGGCGGCGGCTCATGTCCTGATTCCGCCCATAGTCATCATTACGGGGTTTCCGGCTTACGCCGTCAATGCTTTAAACCATTACAAAGAGTATGTAGTAAAGTTTTTAACCAAGCCCATGCTCGAAAACTGGCAGGAAAAACTGCGTGACGCATTAGAAGCCATTATTGCCAAGTTATTGAAGGAGGCAGAAAAAGGTTCTTTTTTAATTCGTACCGAAAATTCATTCGAATGCATCAATTTTGAAGATTTAGCCTGGGTGGATGTTTATGAAAATGGCAAAGTGTGTGTAATGACCGATCATTCGGAAGGGTATTTGGTGAATCTTACGCTGACTCAATTCATGCACCAATACGCCTTTTCACCGCTTCGGCGTATTAACCGCAGGGAATCTATCAATAAAAACCGGATTATTCGAATAGTGCCTGCTGAACGAACGGTGACCATCCGTTTTGAAAATGGTGAAAAAGTATTTGGCATTGGCGATACTTTTTATAATGATTTGATTAATGAATTGCAATGAATCCTTTGTTGAAAAAGGTCATATATATGATGAATAACATCAATATGAAAGCTAAATAGTTGCTGTATTTTTTAATGAATAATATAAATAAGTGACAATTTATTTATCTCTTATCTGAAATAATAGCCATCTTGACTAAATATCGAGCAAAGTGGCTGTTCCTTTTTACTTATCCAACCAATGTATTACATTCAATAAAAACTGCGGATTCTGCTGCGCATACCGTGCGTTCATACCCATCGGCGTTTGGTTTTGCCCGGCAAGTTGTGCACTGAACATGGCCGCTTCTCCCGATACAAATACGTGTCCCTTGCCATATTCCAAAGCCGCCAACTGACTGTAGCCTGCTGCTGAGCGGTACGGCGTACTTTCGGTAAATTCCCAGGCGATTTCCGGCGAGAGTAAAGTATAAGTTTCATTCAATGTCAGTATAGGCTTCGCGGACTTTGGAATTTTAAAAGCGCTACCCGTAAAAGTGACAATGGTGTCAATGCCATTGGTAATTTCGTGCGATTGCAACATTTTATTACCCCGATGAAAATATTGAATGTCTCGTTGCCGATTGTCCATGGCAAAGCAATTCAAAAATTCAAAACCGAAGGCTTTTCCCAGGTCGGTCGCGGCACCGGCAAAAGGCATGTGATCCGCAATTAAAAACAAACGCCCTCCACCATCGACCCAATTTTTGACGGCTTGTATTTCTGATTCGGTAAATGCGGATGGATTGGGTAATCGCCAGTTATTTCCTTCATTTACAGTATTTATTGCATTAGAAATAACTAAAATTTTACATTTTTCCAGATTTTCCGCACTAAAATTCTTTGTATTGGCTTCCACCCGGTAGCCATCGGCGCGGAGGAGTTTGGCAAAAGCCAAAAAGCGGTTATCCGGTGTGTGAAAATTGTGATGTGCGGCATCAACGAGTATCAATGGACCAGCGCCACCGGCATAACGCGGCTGGGCAATCGGGTACTTAAAACTGGTGTCGGGCACCTGCTGGCTCCAGAGTACGCCCGTAAAAGCCCAGGAGCACAGGCTCAAAAGCAAAAATTGTAACGTTTTCATAGCTTTTTTGCTTCAATATTAAATAAAAAATCAGGAAAGATCAAAATTTATACGTATGCCAGTCTTTTAAAAGAATACGCTTTGTTGTATAATATTTATTTAAATTATAATGTTAAAATGTCTGATTTTAAATTATTAATAAACTTATTTAATGTAATATAAGCTAAAATATGCATATTTTAAAGCGTTAAAGATTTCAGGTATTTGTCTCCTTTTTTTGGGGTACAAATAATTTTGGGGCTTTCGCTTGTCTTACTAAAAGATTCAAAACCGACAAATGATATGAATTGTAAACACCTTTACGCCTTGACGATTGCTTTATTAGGACTGATGCCGCTGCTAATGGCACAAAACCTGAGCGGGTTTTCCAATGTTACGCAGCAGCAGGAAGTCAAAATTGAAGAATTATTCTTGAAACTCCCGAATTCCGAGGGTTTTAAAAATCACCTCCGCGAACTCACCAAAGAACCCCATCTCGCGGGTACGCCCGAAAATAAGCGCGTGGCGGATTATATGGCAGGTGTGATGCAGCGGGCAGGATTGAAAGTGGAGCGTCCGCCTTATGATATTTACTTGCCAACAAGCGCCGGCGAAGTGTCGTTGGAAATTGTCACGCCACAACGAATTCCGCTGAATATCCAGGAAAATATTTTGGAAAGCGATCCCTTCTCGGCAATGCCCAATGTGCAGCACGGCTGGAATTCTTACTCTGGATCGGGCGACGTAACGGCAGAAGTGGTGTATGTAAATTTTGGTACCAAAGAAGATTTTGCGCGACTCGCACAAATGGGCGTTTCTGTGCAAGGAAAAATTGTGATTGCCCGCTACGGCGGTAATTTTCGCGGCTACAAGCCTAAATATGCTCAGGAGGCGGGCGCAGTGGGCTGTATTATTTTTTCTGACCCAATGGATGTGGGTTACATGAAAGGCTTGCCTTATCCTGAAGGAAAATTTTTCAGCGAAAGCACGATTCAGCGTGGCTCGGTGCTGGTGCTCGATTATACCGGCGACCCTTTGACCCCTTTTGAACCGGCGCTGCCGCTCGATGGTGCCAAGCAAGTGAAGCGTTTGAAACCTGAAGAGGTACCGTTTTTAAAAATTCCGGTGACGCCGATTGGCTACGGTGCAGCGAAAGAAATTCTGAGTCGGATGACCGGGACGCCAGTACCGACGGATTGGCAAGGCGGCTTGCCTTTTACCTATCGTATCAATGGTGGTGAAAAACTAAAAGTACGCTTGAAAGTCAACCAGCCGAAGGGTTTAGTGCGGGTGGAAAATGTGATTGGTACGCTGGAAGGCAGCGAATTTCCGGATGAATGGATCATTGTGGGCAGCCATTATGATGCCTGGGAATTTGGCGCTACTGACCCCAACAGCGGCACGGCGATGCTCCTCAGTCTGGCGGAAGCCCTTGGCGAATTGGCAAAGCAAGGCTACCGTCCGAAGCGCACGATCAAAATTGCGCATTGGGATGCCGAAGAACACGGTATTTTGGGCTCTACTGAGTGGGTAGAACAATATCGTGATGAATTAAATCAAAAAGCGGTTTCCTATTTTAATGCCGATGGGGCTTGCTCTGGTTTGAGTTTCGGCAGTGCGGCTTCGCCCTCGCTCAAGTCTTTGATTATTGAAGCAACGAAAGTGGTGCCCTATCCCAAAGGTAATAAAACCGTGTACGAACATTGGATGGAGAGCGCCCGGAACAAAGCGGAGGGACCCAACATTGGCAATCTTGGCGGCGGTTCGGATCACCTGGGCTTCTACGCGCACGTAGGCGTGCCCAGCGGTAGCATCGGCATGGGTGGACCTACGATGTATCATTCGGCGTATGATAATTTTCAATGGTACAGCAGCGTAGGCGAACCGGATTTTGTGGCAGGACCAACAGTGGCTAAAGTGATGGGAATCATGGCATTACGCATGGCTAATGCTGATATTATTCCTTATGATATTGCCCGATACGGAAAAGATTTGAAATTACATTTAGCAAATGCGGAAAAAGGCATTCAAGCGTATGCGGCTACGTTTTCGGCAAAAAACATGATTGCCCAAGCCGATGTTTTACAACAAAACGGCGAAGCCTATCAGCAGTTATTATTACAAAAATTAAATGGTAAAAATCTGAATAAGAATACATTACAAGCTATTAATAAAACCTTGATTTCGCTGGAACGCTCTTTTATTGACGAAAAAGGCATGGCGTACGGGGCGTGGTATCGCTCTTTGTATGCTTCTTCTGATCCTTATAGTGGCTACGCTTCCTGGATGTTGCCAGGATTATTATATGAATCTTCTTTAAAATCGACTAAAAATCTGCCCGATCTGGAGCAACGCCATTTAGCGGCTTTTAAAAAAATAGAGCAAAAAATCATGGAATTAACCAAATATTTAAAAGAAGCTAAATAAAAAGATGGCGATTAGTTTTTATTACTAATCGCCATTTACATTTACAACAAAAAGTGAATGCTTACTGCTTTTTACGATTTTTGGTCGTATCGGTGGGTGGTACAGTGTTATTTAGCATTGTATCCATTTTCATCATGACACTATCAATAACCATCGTATCGGGGCGACGCCAGAAGCTATTCGGATTTTTCAAATAGCCGGTATTTTCTTTTTCGGATTGCTCATGCTGGGATACCATGCGCTCGTGTTCCCACAAAATACGCTGGTGATCGTTTTGCAATTGCTGCCGCTCCTGCTGAATTTGTTCCATAGTCATTGCCCCGGAACTGTGCTGATTTTTTACATCTTTATAATATTGCATCATAATCTGATGATCTTTTGACATCTCCTCGTGGACTTGTGCCAACGATTGGTGACGTTCTATCACCCGCTGCAACATACTCGAATCGAAGCGCGAATGAATTTTCTGTAAAGAATCCTGTGCTTCGGTAATCAAAGACTGGTGTTCCTGCATCATGTTTTGGTGCTCGGTGACCATTTTCTGGCTCGAAGCGACCAAATCATCGTAGGTTTTTACCATGTCAGCACTTAATTCATTGGTGGCTCTGCGGTTACAGGCAAAGATGGCAAGGCTCATTGCTACTACGAGCGCTGCAAAAGAAATTTTTCTCATAGTTTACATTATTTTGGTTAATGGAGTGAAAAATATTTAATCATTACATGTAATAATGATGGCATAAAGCGTGTTTGGTTTCACCAATATTTGTGTTTTTGGCATTGAGATGTACGTTGAAAAGCCTCATTTGGATTTTTGCAACTGCATTTTTTTTTTGGTAACGTGAGTTATGGATACATTCAATATAAACAACTATCGTATGAAGCGTGAGGTAAAAACGTATTTTGTTGTTTACTAAAGCTTAATAATGATATACGTAGTGGCGGCTGCCTGGCAGATCCAGCGGAGCAATTGTTCCAAAGGAATCCCTTCGGGGGATATGCCTAGCGTTTTTGGTTCTTTCCCCGAAGGGATCACTATGTGATTGGGCAATGCAACCCCGAAGGGATCTGATGTACGACATAAAGAAGTGATAAAATTAAGCGACAAAAAGATATCGCCACTAGTTCT
>JBKBWT010000339.1:0-6805 GCA_046314415.1 Saprospiraceae bacterium | reverse complement strand
CATCTAAATCGGAGCGGAAGACGAGATTCGAACTCGCGACATTCAGCTTGGAAGGCTGACGCTCTACCAACTGAGCTACTTCCGCTTACATTAATTTTGAATGTTAAATGCTTAATGATCAATGAAACCGAAGGACATTAAACCTTAAAAATTCAACACTAAAAATTAACCCTTGGTGTGGGAGCAGATGGATTCGAACCACCGAAGGTAAAAACCAGCAGATTTACAGTCTGCCCCATTTGGCCGCTCTGGAATGCTCCCAAATTATTACTACGTTTCGTAAACGAGCCAGCGGAGGGACTCGAACCCCCGACCAGCTGATTACAAATCAGCTGCTCTACCAACTGAGCTACGCTGGCTTACTTGGGGGTCTTTTCCCCTTAAAAAGGCTTTTGGATACTAGCAAAATTGACTTCTTTTTGCCCATTTCCCGAAAGCGATTGCAAAGATATAACTTTTTGAATAATCCACAAAGGTGGGCAAAAAAAATTTCTAGAAAATAAATTTTCTGGAAATCAAGGGAATAAACCCGCCAATCTGCTAAAAAGTTTCCAAGAAATGGAGTGATGGTCAATCCACCACTCCATTACACCATATATATATGTTACGGTTTGACACGCTTACCTTGCTGTGCAGCTTTTTGCATCGGATTAGGCTGCGGGTCGGTTTTGTGCTGCTTGAAAACCTGAAAACGAGTAGGTAACTCTTTTACGGGCCAATTATTACTGCTTTCGTCAATATCAGCTGTTTCTTTGAAAGGGTCAATGCGAATAGCGGTCACCTCTTTTTCTTTCATAAAAACTTTATTGAATTTGTCTTCATTTTTGCGCCAGATTTCTACCGGAATACGCTCTACCTCTTTCGTACCGTCTTTAAAGGTCCATTCGATGATGACCGGCATCACCAGCCCTCCTTTATTACTAAAGAACAATTCGTAGTAGTTTTTATCGCCAAAACGTTCTTTCTTCTCTTTTTCGGTGAAGGTTTCAGCATATAAAATTTGCTTGAAGTTTTGCACCGAGTCTTCGGTTGCCCAAGGTTTATAATCATTATAAAAATCCTTCAACTTTGGATCTTTTTCAACTGCAAATTCAATACCGGCTTCCCGGTTGCGCTCTTGGGTAAGGGTGCGTTCTGGTTCGCGTACGCGCCGCGGAAAACTCCGTTCTTGCGGCTCCGGATTTTTTTCTAAATCCACTTTGTACCATTTTACACTGTCCAAGGAAATATCCACCGGTTCAATACCATAAAACCAACCACGCCAGAACCAATCCAAATCTACCCCGCTGGCATCTTCCATCGTGCGGAAAAAATCAGCCGGTGTAGGGTGCTTGAACATCCACCGACGCGCATATTCTTTAAAAGCATAATCAAATAATTCGCGTCCCATAATCGTTTCGCGCAGCATATTCAATCCTGCTGCCGGTTTTGAATAGGCATTCGGACCAAACTGAACAATGTTTTCACTATTGGTCATAATGGGCTCCAATTGATCCTTCGGCAAACGCATGTAGCTGGTAATGCTTTGGAAACCTGGTCGGCGATTGTTATCAAATTCCTGCATCGTAATTTCATCCATAAAACTGTTAATCCCTTCATCCATCCAGGTCCACTGACGTTCGTCGCTGTTGACAATCATCGGGAAGTAATTATGCCCTACTTCGTGAATAATTGTACCAATAGCGGCATATTTGGAGCCTTCAGTATAAGTGCCATCTTCCTCCGCTCTACCCGGATTGAAGCAAATCATCGGGTATTCCATACCATTGCGGGCTTCCACCGAAATTGCCACCGGGTAAGGGTAAGGAAAAGTATATTTGGAATAAGTTTTCAAGGTGTGTGCCACTACTTTAGTGGAATAGCGACTATAAATCGGATAAGCTTCTTTGGCATAATAGCTCATACACATCACACGCTTGCCTGCCTCCGTAATGTGGGGCATGGCATCCCATACAAATTTGCGGCTGGAGGTCCAGGCAAAATCGCGCACATTGTCAGCTTTGTAAATCCACGTTTTAGTGCCGGTCGGTTTAGATTTTTCATTTTTCTTCGCCTCGTCCAAGGTCACAATTTCCAGTGGTTCTTTCGCTACTTTGGCTTGTTCCCAGCGTTGCAATTGGGTGGGTGTCAACACCGTCGAGTAGTTCAGGCATTCTCCGGTAGAACCAACTATATGGTCATCCGGTACGGTCATTTTTACAATAAAATTGCCAAACGTCAAGGCAAATTCCCCTCTGCCGGTAAACTGCTTATTCTGCCAGCCTTCAAAATCACTATACACACAAAGCCTTGGGTACCACTGTGCTATGGTAAATAAATAATTACCATCTTTCTCAAAATATTCATAACCGCCTCGTCCGCCAAAACTCATCCGATCGGTAATGTAATAGTGCCAATCTACGTGGAACATAAAAGTTTCGCCGGGTTTGAGGGGCTGCGGCAATTCTACGCGCATCATCGTTTGATTGATGGTATATTGTAATGGTTTGCCAACAGCATCGGTAATTTTATGAATTTTATGCCCATATTTGGTACGATCTTCTTTTTCAAAGTTTTTCAAAGCATTTTCATTCATAATATTCCCCATAGAGCTGGGATTGGCGCTTTGAATACCGTCTGACTCCGCAGCGTGCTCATTTTCATCCAATTGCAACCACAAGTAACGCAGATTATGAGGTGATTGGTTATAATACGTAATCATCTCACTACCATCCAAGCGCAGATTTTTTTCATCCAGCTTGCACTCGATATCATAATCTACGCGCTGTTGCCAGTATGCTGGTCCAGGTGCACCGTCCATTCCACGAATATCGTTTCCCGGTGGCAGCACCGTACCCAGTTGTTCAAATTTGTTGCCGTGGTTAGATCCGGTTTGACTAAAGCTTGGAATACAAGAAATTATGCCCATCAGCAATGCGAGGCTGAAATGACGAAAGTTTAATTTTAAGTTTTTCATGCTTTTTAAATAATTTATTAAAATGACAGTCGCTTGTGACATTCAAGGTGTGAAAGTACACGAATGTACATTTAAAATCCTAATTCTACTGGACAAATCCTGTAAAAATTGGACAAATCGGGTAAAAAGTCAAAACTGCTTCAGAAAACTCACCTTCGCAATGGTCGAACGGTTGCGCGTATCGAAATCGGGTAAATTATTTTCATTGAAAACCAGATAAACAAAGGAAAGCGGTCGGTATTCCCAGCTGCCGCGAATGTTCCATCGCCCTTGATTATCAAAGGAATTGTATTGATAAAATGCCGAGAGTTGCAAGCGCGGATTCCAGGCGAGTCGCAAACCGCCGGTGATTAAATTCGTTTCCAGATTTTGCCGCCGCAAGCCCAGATTTTGCAAATGATTGTATTCATAATCCAACGTAAATGCCACCCGCGGGTCAGGTGCCAGGCGAAATCCGGCAGTAATAGCATCGCGTTTGCCATTGTAATAATCGCCCCAATCGTAGCGAATGGAAGCCGACCATTTTTTCGACTGATCGGTATTGAATCTAATATATTGAGTTAAATAAAAATATCTTTGTTGTTCAATTTCAATTCCTAGCGGTGCAAAATTAAAATTGATGTTCTGCCAGGTGGGAAACAATGCCCATTCGAGAAAACTGCCGTTGGTAAAAATCAAATACACGGGAAACAGGTACAAATTTGCCTGCTGAAACTGCCCCGGATTTTCAAAATCATGATAATAATTCACAAACAAACCCGGATCGTAGCGCCGTACCCAGGGCAGTTTTTTGGGTCGAATAATGGCATAACCGCCCGGATTATGCTGAATTACATTGTTTTGAAAAATAAAACCCATGCCAGGAATGTACTGCTCGCTTACAAAATTGGTCAGCCAGCCGAGGTACATTTTATTGGTATTATACCCGGCAAACAAGCGCCCGGCAACGCCTAGCGTGTCATTGGAATTATCGCGGGAAGCCGACAGTAAATAAGAAACCGTGAGTTCATCGCGCGGTCGGAACAAGCCGTCGATACTCAGGGTCGTGTTATTACGCTGCGCTTGCCCCTGTTCATCAAAATTTTCATCGAGCCGATGCGTGAGCATGACGCCGACATTATTTTGCGAACCGTAGTTTTGCAAATAGCGCAACACGCCAAAATTAGCGCCTGCAGATTGATCGGTTTCTCGTTGATGTATGTACAAACCCGCCAATGTACGGTTCTCATTGCGATCCGTGAAGCGAACCCCTGCGTCAATCGGTGCCGGTGCTGCATTAAATTCGCCTTGCAAACCAATGCGCCGACTAAAAAACGGCACCACCGTCTCATCGCCGGCACCTGCCCAAATGCCTGAATTTTCCAGAAAAAACTGCCGCCGCTCCGGAAAAAATACATTGAAACGCTCCAGGTTATTCACTGCCCGATCGACATCGGCTTGCGCAAAGTCCGTATTAATCGTTAAATCCAGGACAGCACGTGGATTGATTGCCCATTTTACATCACCGCCAAGTTTAAAATTACTTTTATCGGTAGTTTGGCCATTGCTTTTGTTTTCATCATATTGGTATAAAGCATAAGGTTCAATACGCACATTAGCAGAAGGTTGTGGCAGTTTAATGCCTTTTAAAGTTGCTGCATACGTCATTCGGTAAGGCGAAAAAGCTTGCGGAATCGCCGGAAAAACGGTCTGCTCATAATCGCGCCGCGCCAACCGGGTGAAGGTAATGCCCCAGGCGACGGAATCGGCATTGGCGGGCACTTCGTAACGCAAGGATTTAAAGGGAATGGCAAATTCAGCGTAATAACCCGTATCAGTCTGCACGGTACGTACCGACCAGAGTGCGTTCCAGTCATTATCTCGATTTTCATCATTAAAAGCTTGCAAATCGCGTTGATTGCCGTAGGGCGTCGTTTGAAAAGAAACGCAGTATTGTTTGAGATTTTGTGGGTCCAGTTGAATGCCGAAAATATCATTTTCCCCCCAGGAAAAATCGCGCCGCAAATCCTGCACCCGCACGCCTTTTCGCCCCAGCGAATCGCGGCAAAACACGCCGATGTATAAATTCCGTTCATCATATAATAATTTCACTTCGGTGTCATATAAATAATCGCCACCCTGGCGCGGTTCAATCTTGAAAAAATCGCTGACAATTGGTGCCTGATTCCAATCTGATTCATTCAGTTTACCGTCAACCTGAATTTGATTTCTTGTTTCTAATGCAGTAATAATGGGCGCTACGGTAGGCGGAGGGAAGACATTATCTCCTTCTTGTGCAAACAGTTGCAAAACAAATACCGCTAAAAGCAGCGTAAGAGTTAGTTTCATAACGGGTGATTTTAGGTGTTTTGAAGTGCTTAATTATCAGCGGGTTGGATCAAACCGATTGAAAAAATCCCTTCTCCGGACCGGACCGGTGGGGTGCCAATGATATAAATCAGAATCCCGTCAGCATTGGCGTGCACGTCGCTCAGGTGATTGCCAAAAAAATCTTGGATGTAGCCGACTTTCATGCCTTTGGATACATAATCACCTCCATTTTTTAACGGGTAGAAGATTCCGGTATGCGGACTTTTGTAACCAACTCGTTGGTTGATAATAATTGGATTTTCGACTTGAATCGGGTTGCCGGGGAGCATTTTTAAATGTCGCAACAAACTAAAAACCGCTTGCTCAATCTGAGTCACTTCGGCTTTTCCAGCTACGCCCATCCTGCCGCACTCAATGTCCACCGCGGGAATTTTTCGATGGAAGGCTTCCTGCGAGCAGTAAACACTCGGTTGCAGCACTCTTTCTTTGGCAATATTAAAAACCACAATATGGTCAAAACCCATTGCTAACGCCATAGCCTTGCCCTTCTCCGATGCTTCGGGAAATGCTTCCGAATGATAATAAGCGCCGTACGGACGCAGGTCTTCCGGGGCATCGCCGCCGTGCATATCCAAAAAGTAATCCGACTTGGCAATGATTTCCTGTGTGATGAGATGAGCGATGCGCTCGGTAATCGTACCATCGGCTTTGCCGGGGAAAACGCGATTCAGATTCTTGCCATCCTGTGGGTTTACATAAGGACTGCGATTCAAAAAAGACGGCACGTTGGCAATTTGCACTAAAATTATTGTACCGTTTAACTCTTGAGGATCAAGCTGTTGCGTGATACTTTGCGCCGCCACGATGGGCGGATATTCGTATCCATGCACTCCCGCAGTAATGCCGAGCACCGGACCAGCCTTGGCACCATTAAAAACCGTAACAGGAATAAAAGTGCTGTCTTTGCCGTCCGAAACGGGCAGTTGGAAAGTCATTTTGGTGCCAGGTGCAATTTTTTTACCGGTAAAAACGAAAGACGACTGAGCACCGGCAACTGTGCAGATAAATATACTGATCCACAGCAGAAATAATTGGTAAAAGGATTTCATAGATGATTTTGTCAGGTGAAAAAACAATGCAACATTGTTGCAAAAATAAAAACAATTGTGCTATTTGCAACAGTATTGCATTTAAATCTAAATTTAAATCAGCATATGAGCAATATAACACATGTAATTCTAATCGGAATGCTTTGCGCCTTTTTCTGGAATGCCAATGCCCAGACTGAAATCAGCTGGAAACAGCTGGCGGATGTCACTTTTAAAGCAGAATATTTTAAGGAAATTGACATGAAGGTGCTGGTGCCTACTTTTGGCCGTTCGATTAAAGCGTTGGCTGGCAAAAAAGTAGCAATCACAGGTTATCTCATTCCGGTTGATCCTGATTTTAAAACAGTAGTGTTGTCCAAAAATTCTTATGCATCCTGTTTCTTCTGCGGCGGTGCCGGACCAGAGACCATCGTGGAATTATGGTTGAGCC
>JBKBWT010000338.1:0-6810 GCA_046314415.1 Saprospiraceae bacterium | reverse complement strand
AAAGTTAAGTCCAGGTTTAACGCAGGACCGACGCCCACTTTTGCGTCGCCGCCAAAATCCCAGGCATATTTAGGTTTATCCTGTAAACGCTGATCACCATCAAACAAGTTGTGCGCATAACTCCCTGCCAGATAAGGAATTAGAGCCACATTGGCACCGGGTTTCCGCAAGGGTTTATCCCAAATCAGCTGGCGAGTAAATGCCAGCGCAATGATATTAAAATTACGCGGCACGGGTGTCCAGGTGGAGCGCTCGGCTTTTTGGCTGTCAATGCGATAAAAATTGACGTTCCAAACGGTACTCCCTTCTTTGAAACGCAGGGTTTTAAAAGGAATCGCAATTTCGGCGACCCAATAGCCATCGTACATTTTGGCTTCGGCAAACCATTTATTGTCCCAATCAAGCGAGAGATCGTTGCTGGTGGCACCGCCATTGGAAATCAAACCTTCGCGCTGCACGCCAAAGGGATTCACGCCAAACTGAAATGCATTGGTATTATCCTGAAAAGGGTCGAGTACAATGGTGACTCCGTCGTTTGCCTCGCCTCGATAATCGCGTCGTAATGAGGGCGTTACATATTCTCGTTCGCCGGGCAGATTGTACATTTTCGCGCCAACGTAAATAAAGTTTTCGTCATACGTAAGTCGAATTTCCGTCTGGGCATTGGCATACGACGTATCCGCCGGAAAAAACTGCATAAAATTCGTGGCTACTTCCGCCGTTTGCCAGTCGGGTTCGTCCAGTACGGCATCGAGTTTGATGCCTGCCGTAGCGTGTTGGATGTGTAAAGGGGGCAGGGTTTGCGCAAAGACTTGATTAACAAGCATTAATAGGCAAAAAACGTACAAATATTTAGGTGTCATTTCACTGATTTGAATCGTGGTTTAAAGCTGCATTTTAGTCAATCAGCCGACTTTTTAGGGTTAGACAAGCAAGTTTCAGAAAAATATTCAAGATGACGGCTTTTTTACACGCCGACATTTCATGGCAAAAAATTCCCTGTTATCTTTGCGCCGTAAAATTCAAATTAATTTAGCAATGGAGACTACAACCGAGAATAAATCAACGCGTACCGACTGGATGCTTTTTGGGGTATCTACGGTGGCTTGCATCGCTTTGCTTATGTTTGCTGACGAGTGGTTCTGGGTAGCGCTGCCTTTTGTGCTCACTTATCTGGTGCGGGCCTTGCGCGTTATCTAGTGATTACCTCGTTGAGGCTTATTCCAAATCATTCTTTCCGGGCAGTTTGTTGAAAAGCAGATGAGCCCTTTGTTTGTTGTAGCTTGTTTTAGATTGATTGCTACCATTCGGCTCACTCCGACACTTTTCGCATTTTACTATCAGACTTATAATGGATTGCCACAATCTTCGTTATTAGCATAGCATTTGTCAAACTATAAAAATTATGCGTAAATATGGTCTTTGGGCGCTGATGGCGCTTACCCTCGCGAGTTGTAAACCCAAAACTGAAACCGTAGAAACCAAAGACGAAGCGGGTAATACCATTCGCTATGAACGTCGGCTGAACGACTACGCCAAAGAAGGCACTTATCTGAAATTAAATCCAAATGGAAAAAAACTGGAGGAGGCACAGTATAAAAATGATACGCTGAATGGCTGGCGCATTCTTTATTCGGAAAACGGCGATACATCGGTGGCTGAATCCTATAAAAATGGCGCTTTTGATGGGGCGTATCGGGTTTTTCACGAAAACGGCAAACTGAAATTAGTCGGTCAATATGCGAATAATGAAATGATGGGCGTGTGGAAGGGCTACTATGATAACGGCGCTTTGAAAGAGGAAGTACATTTTGAAAAGAATCAGGAAAATGGTCCTTTTGTCGAATACCATCCCAATGGCAAATTGAAAGCGGAAGGCACTTATTTGAACGGTGATTTTGAACACGGCGAACTAAAATTGTACAATGAAAACGGCGAACTCGTGCGCCGGATGAATTGTGATAAAGGCGTTTGTAAAACGGTGTGGAGCGCTGAGGGAGACGGGGAGACCGATTGAATGAGGGACGAAGTGACTTAGCATAACAGCCAGCCCTTCACATTGTCGCTACATCTCTTCATCACCAAGTCCTTTAGTTGTTTATTCGTTCTATATATTTATGTATTAATTCAATAAATATGCAAAAAAATCTACTCATCTTAACCCTGGTATTGACTTCCTGGCAAATGAGCTTGGCGCAATTGGGCGGGCAGCATACGTTTGCTTTTCTGAATCTTTCGCCGTCGGCGCGGGTGAGTGGCTTAGCAGGTAACTTGATTACCGTGGTGGATGATGATGTGAACCTGGCTTATGCGAATCCTTCCTTGCTCAATCCGCTGATGCACCAGCAAATTTCCTTTCAGCATAATTTCCACCTGGGCAAAATTCAAAACGGCTACGCCTCGTATGCCCAGTATTTTGATAAACTACAAATGACCTTTCATGCTGGTATTCAATATATTAATTATGGCGAATTAAATTTAACCAATGAATTTGGTGATATTGAAGGTACTTTTCAGGCAAATGAAAATGCAGTGGTGTTGGGCGCAGCTCGCCCGATAGACGAACGGTTGACGATTGGGGCAAATCTGAAATTTATCACCTCCCGGCTTGAAACGTACAATTCGATTGGTTTTTCGTCTGACATTGCAGCAACGTATGCCGATACCGCAAACCGCTTTGTAGCGACCATCGTTTTTAAAAATGTGGGCAGTCAAATTTCCACTTATACCGAAGATAATTTTGAACCCTTACCTTTTGAAATTCAGGTAGGCATTTCTAAAAGACTGAGATACTTACCCTTTCGCTTTTCGATTATTTATCATAACTTACAAGATTGGAATATCCGCTACAATGACCCCAACCGCGAAGATGAGCCTTTGTTTTTCGGGGAGGGCGGTAACAGCGATAGTGAAACTTCTATTTTTATTGATAATCTCTTTCGGCATTTTATTTTCAATGGTGAACTCCTGGTCGGCGCGCGCGAAAATTTTCGCTTGCGTTTGGGTTATAATCATTTCTTGCGTAGAGAGTTGACCGTGAATAACTTAGGTAGCCTTGCCGGTTTTTCTTTCGGTGTGGGCATCAAGGTGAATCGCTTCCGCATTGACTACGGACGAACTATCTATCATATTGCTGGAGGCTTGAATCACTTGGGAATCTCCACCAATTTCCAGGAGTTTCGTCGCTAGTCATACCAAAACTTTTCGCTTTTGTTTCACGTTAGCATTTGAGCAGCCATTCTCCACCATCCTGTCGGCTGCACGGAATTCATTACTTTTAAATAAAACCTGTAAGCGCATGCACATTCCACTCCTCCAGGAGATTGTCATTATTTTGGGTTTATCCGCCGTGGTGACGTACGTTTTCCAACGCATGAAACTCCCTGCTATTCTTGGCTTATTACTCACCGGCGTGATTCTAGGACCAAGTGGATTGAGTCTGATTGGTGGCGACAAGACGCACGAAGTGGAAATGCTGGCAGAAATCGGCGTCATTTTTTTGCTTTTTATTATCGGACTGGAGTTTTCGTTGAATATGCTGGCATCCATCCAACGAATTGTATTCATTGGTGGAGGTTTACAAGTAGGATTAACCATTGGGGTGACTTATGGAGCAGCACAATTCTTTGATTTCTCAAGTGGTGAGGCACTGATGCTGGGCTTCCTGTTTTCCTTGAGCAGTACAGCCATCGTATTAAAAATTTTGCAGGAGAAGAATGAAATGAACAGCGCTCATGGAAGAATTGTACTGGCAATTCTCATTTTTCAGGACATTATCGTCGTACCAATGATGCTCTTTACGCCACTCATAGCCGGAAAGGGCGGCGACATCATACAAGCATTATTAGGCTTATTGCTAAAAGCTACCTTGGTTATCGGGCTAGTATTAGCCGGTGCCCGTTACATCGTACCAAAAATTTTGCATGAAATAGCCCGCACGCGCAGCCGCGAATTGTTCATTCTCAGCATTATAGTCATTTGTTTTGCAGTAGCCTGGGCTACCTCAGAAATTGGTTTGTCGCTAGCCTTGGGGGCATTCATGGCTGGCTTGATCATTTCCGAATCAGAATATAGTCATCAGGCAACCGGCTTTATCATTCCACTGCGAGAAATTTTTACGAGTTTTTTCTTTGTATCTATTGGCATGCTGCTGGATGTGCGTTTTTTCCTGGAAAATGTTGGCATCGTATTAGGATTAACATTAATTGTTATTCTTGTCAAAGCCTTCATTGCTGCGCTGGCAGTGATCGTACTGCGTTATCCGTTTCGCACGGTATTACTCACGGGCTTGGCAATTTTTCAGGTTGGCGAATTTGCGTTTATCCTTTCCAATGTCGGTTTACAAAATGAACTACTTTCGCAAACAACTTATCAGTATTTTCTGGCAATTTCGATCTTGTCTATGGTACTAACGCCTTTCGTCATGCAAGGCGCGGATGGTATTTATTTACTATTTGAAAACTCAGCCATTCGGGCACGTTTGAATCGGATGCAATCGAGTCGGAACCGACCCAAACAGGCAGATTCCGAATTGGAAAATTTAAAGAATCATATTATTATCATTGGTTATGGTGTAACGGGGCAGAATGTAGCCCGTGCTGCGAAATACGCGGGTATTCCTTACGTGATTATTGAAATGAATCCCGAAACAATTAAGAAGGCTCGCGCTGCGGGTGAGCCCATTTACTATGGTGATGCCATTACTCCATTTATGCTGGAACATGTAAAGGTTTCCCGTGCCCGCATTACTGTAGTAGCCATGTATGAGCCTACTGCAACCCGTGCCATTATTCGCAATATTCGTTCAATCTGTCAGACGGTTTACATCATTGTACGCACACGAGCCATCAGCGAAATAGATGATCTTTATCGTTTGGGCGCCAATGAAGCCATCACCGAAGAGTTTGAAACCTCTATTGAGATTTTTACCCGTGTGTTGCAACAATACATGGCACCGCAAGATGAAATTGAAACCTTTATCCAACAAATCCGCGCTGAAAAATATGCCATGTTGCGCACCTATTCACATCGTGATAACGAGCGACAGTTGCTACAAATTCCTAATATGAGTGTCGCTTGCCTCAAGGTGCAGCGCCACAACAGCGATTTAGTGGGCAGACCGCTCAAAGACACCAACCTGCGCAATGATTATGGTGTAAACATTATTGCCATTCAACGGGAAGAAGTGTACATTACTGATATTCAGCCTTCTACCGAAATACAGAAAGAAGATTTACTATACGTAGTTGGCACACCGGAGGCTATCGCGGGCTTGAATCGGAAACTGAAAAAGGAAAAAGCTTAAGCCGGCTCTTTCGCCACGATGGCTTCAGCCATGCCACGCAGTACTTCGCGGGCTTTTTTAAGGCTGCGCACATTGTCTTTGACCAGAATTAAGCTGCGGGAGGATTGCTTGATACTCAAGCCATGCTTACTGCCTTCATTCGCCACGAATTGCATGATGTCTTTGAAAATTGTACTTTCGTAAAATACCGACTGCGGATTTTCGATAAAATAGCAGCGCAGCTTGTCATTTTTCAAAATTACCCGCTCGATGCCGAGTTCCCGACAGGTCCAGCGCAGGCGCAAACCTTCAAATAATTCCTTCACTTCGGGTGGCACTTTGCCAAAGCGGTCGCGGAGTTTTTCTTCAAATTTCGTCAGTGCTTCCTCCGTTTCAATGTCATCCAATTCCGTATAAAGCGCCAGGCGTTCGTTGATGCTGCTCACGTATTCATCGGGAATAAGCATTTCCACATCCGTATCCACTTGCACATCGCGTACGTACTTGCGCTCTTTTTCGAGCTCTTCCTTGAAAACGTCCTTGAATTCATTTTCCTTCAACTCCTGAATGGCTTCTTCCAGGATTTTCTGGTACGTTTCGTAGCCAATGTCGGCAATAAAACCACTTTGCTCGGCACCCAGCAAATTCCCCGCTCCGCGAATATCGAGATCGCGCATGGCAATATTCAAGCCGCTGCCCAAATCCGAAAATTCTTCAATGGTTTTCAGGCGTTTACGCGCATCGCCGGTAAGTGTTGACATCGGTGGACTAAACAGGTAACAAAATGCCTTTTTGTTGGAACGCCCTACGCGCCCGCGCAATTGATGCAAATCGCTCAAGCCAAACATCTCCGCATGGTCAATGATGATTGTATTGGCGTTGGGAATGTCCAAGCCCGTTTCAATGATATTGGTACAAACCAACACATCATATTTTTTATCAATAAAATCAATGAGGACTTCTTCGAGTTTATCCGATTCCATTTGACCATGCGCCATGGCAATGTCCACATCGGGGCAGAGTTTGCGCAGCATAGCCACCATATCTGGCAAGGATTTCACGCGATTGTGTACAAAAAACACCTGCCCGCCGCGATTCACTTCGTAATAAATAGCGTCCTTAATCACTTCTTCATTCAACACCCGCACTTCGGTTTGAATCGGTTGGCGATTGGGGGGCGGCGTGCGCAGAATGGATAAATCCCGCGCTGCCATCAGCGAAAATTGTAAGGTTCGCGGAATCGGCGTCGCCGTCAACGTCAAGGTATCTACATTCACTTTCAGATTGCGCAGTTTTTCTTTTGCCGCTACACCAAATTTCTGCTCTTCGTCAATCACCAGCAGCCCTAAGTCCTTGAATTGCACTTCTTTATTCAGCAAACCATGCGTACCAATAATCACATCCAGCTTGCCACTTTTTAATTTTTCAAAAATTTCCTTGCGCTCCTTGGTCGAACGGAAGCGATTGACATAATCTACCTCAACACCAAATTCTTTCAGGCGGTCGCCGAAGGTTTTATAATGTTG
>JBKBWT010000337.1:0-6826 GCA_046314415.1 Saprospiraceae bacterium | reverse complement strand
GCAACCTTCTGAAACTGCGCCAATCGGATGAAAATCAACAATAAAATCTTGCGTATTTTTTTTAATGTAAAGGATTTCCGACTTTGAAGCTAAAACAGGATCGGTGTTGGGTTGTACGGCAATCGCGGTAAATCCGCCAAATGCCGCTGCCTGCGCTGCCGACAGCAAATCTTCGCGATGCTCCAAGCCAGGATCGCAGGCTTGCACGCCTACATCCATCCAGCCAGGTGAAACACAAGCCCCTTTGGCATTAAAAATTTCAATATTATCAATATTTATAGCGGAGTCAATGGTCTTGAGCACACCATTTTCAATATGAATATCAAGGACTTGCCCGTTGTGGGGGGAATTTGGATCAATAATGCGAACCTGGCGAACCAATAAATTCATGCAGTAAATGGAATTTTGGCAAAAATAGTCATTGTAGCACAGGCTTTAGCCTGTTTTTTGTTTTTTTTCAATAATAACAGCCTGAAGGCTGTAGAACGAAAGGCAGCCTAAAGGCTGCGCTACGAGCGCATGAACCGCCGACTCAGTATCTTCAAAAAATTACGCGACTCCGTCCACAAAATTTTAGCGCCCATCGTGGTAAAAACAATCCCTTCTTTCAACTGCACCGGTACCGCATACACCGGGGCTTTCCCATTGGCAATCACCAAAAATTCCAGATCAAACAAGAAGCGATCCACTGTTGTTTGCAGAAAAATTTGTTTGCCGTTGGCATCAAATCCTTTCAATCCACACTGCGAATCCTCGACCGGCAAATTCAATAAACGCTTGATAAACCAGCGAAAACTCTGCGATAAAATCTTGCGAAATAAAGGCACTTTGCCATAATAACTTTCGTCGCGATGCCCCACTGCGATGCCGCCTTTTTCCAGCAACGCACGCTCCACCGCCAACATGCTTTCTGTCGTATAAGGAAAATCTATATCTGTAAAAATGTAAAAATCAGAATGACTATGGTGCACACCTTGCCGCAAGGCATAACCTTTGCCGGCATTTGTTTCATAACTAATCAATGTTAGATTCGGAATAGCTTGGCGCAAGAACTGGAAATCTTTTTCCCCGACATTTTGGTTGGAACCATCATTTACCAGCGTCAGGTTGACTGTTGACATGGCAGATTGCCGCTGATAAGCTTGAAAGTGCTCAATCACCCGCTGCGCCCAGCCCGGACGCGGGTTGTAGCATGGTACGACGATGGTTAAAATTGGGTTGTTCAAAAGTTAAAGGTTCTAGTTAGATAGCACGTGCTTTAGCTTGGCAATTTTGAGAGCAGTGCAACGAAATCGTCAATTTTTATGACTGCAAGTTTAGGGAAATTAATTCTTTTTATGACATCAAAATCTGTATCTTCAGTGACCAAATAATCCGATCCCGCAGCAATAGCGGTATCCACAAATTTATTATCATCTTCATCCTTTTCAATCAGATTCCAATGAAAATAAGTGGAAATAAAGTGAACGTTGGGAAGTAAATGAAGTAAATTCAGGAAGCGATCCGTGGTAGCTGCTCCGTATTTTTGATTTAGAATTTCTTCATACTCCAGCAATACTTCATGCGAAACAGCCAATTCATATTTTTGCTTCAGAAGTGCCTGATAAATAGAATGATACGGAGAGCGAGCTGTTAAACTAATAACTCACACATTGGTATCCAGCACAACTTTCACAGGTTATCCTTTTCAATTTGAAAATGTTCCGTTTTCCACCGTTCAATGTCCTCAGCAGTGTACCCTTTTTCGTCAAAAGCTTTATCGGCTTCTTCCACCACTTTTTTTGCCAGAAAATCAATTAATAATTGCTTTAGCTCCATTAATTCTGCTTCCGACATTTGCCGGTCAAATAATTTTAAAATTTCCAATTGCGCGGTATTCAGTGCTGACATATTCTAGCTACTTAAATTCAAACTAAAATAAGCAAATTCTTAATAAAACACAAGTTCAATACTTAAAGAACTTCCAACATCAAATAAAAAATATCAAACAGAAAATAATATTACACTCGCCAAAATCTTAACAACAACACCTCCGCCGCCAAAAACAACAATGCCAATATCACGCACCAGCGCCACAGCACAATCCCCTGGCTTCGTTCTTCAATCTTTGCGGTCAAAACCGCCTCTTCCATTACATCTATCACATTCATCTTTACACCCGCCTCATTAGTTAACTGATCGGCGGATAAATAATTTAGCGCCGACTCTTTCCGATCAAAATTAAAGCCATATTTTGCCAGAATGGTATCCTGATTCAGAAATAAATCATAAAAACCGGCTTGTAAGATTTGATTACTGGTGCCCAAATACGCCTTTGAACCGACAATGCGCTGTTCGGGAATAAATTCTCCACTTTCCCCGCGCAGTTTATATACCAAATCGGTACTATTCGTTAAGTGTTCCGCCTCAATCACTTCATCGCGACCAATGGTGTAAGCAATTTTCTTCACCCGTGCGGAGGACAACGCCATTTTATATAACATCGGAATAAATATCTCGCCGCTTTGCGCTAAGTTATTTAGTTCTTCATTTAGCGGCGCTGCACAAACATATAAATTACCTTGCCCGGTTTGATATTTGGCTAAAAACGCACTACCATCGCGATATGTCAGCAATTGCTCCTCATTCCGACCGCGCCCCATGCGGAAGTTTCCTTTGGAAGTCGGCAATTTTAAATTCGCACTGCGATTTTGATACACATCTCTAAAAATAAATTCTTCCGTATTAATGCTGCCAACGTTACGTTCCTGATTTTCAAATGCTTGCAATTCATTCGCCGGGAAAGCCGTCAGAAAACTGCGATAGGAATTCAAATCCGCTTGCCGACCTGGAAATACCAGCACATTACCACCATTATTCACATATTGCCGCAATTCCGCCGCCAAACCCGACGAAATCGCATTCACTTCATTCACCACAATCATCTGATAATTAGGGAATTCCGAATAGGTAATATTCCGACTTAATTGATTCGTCGCTTTAAAATTGGGAATCCCTGCAAAAGCTGCCTCCAGATAACGATTCGGCGCTTCCTCATTGATAATCAACACATTGACAACAGAAGCCACATTAAAAGCAAAGTAATATTTATCATCAAATTGTACCGGATAATCGGTAATTGCCAACTCGCCCGTGTGCCAGCCCGTACGCAAAATCGTGATCGGCACCGTGTCTGTCACCGCGCTGCCCGCCGGAATACTCATCGTGCCCACCGGCTTGGTTTGTCCTTCGTAACGAATCGTAAGCCGCACATTATCAGCATCTTCCGCGCTATAATTTCTGACCGACACCAACAAATCATTCGTCTGATTCACCATTTGCACCGGCGCTTCAAACCACGCCGAATCAATGCCCACATTGCGCTCCTGCACCGCTTGCAGCGGCACCAGATTAATCTCAAAAGTCGTATCCGTAAAAGTCTGCAAATCTGTCACATTCGCCTGAAAATCAGAGATGATGTACGCCGTTTGGCTCTCAACGCCGCTCGTATTCAAGGCATTTTTTTGTCGGGTCAGCACCGTTGACAACTCCCGCGTGGCGGGTGAAATTTTAATCTCCTCGATCAGATTCAACGCATCTTCCCGACTCACCATACGTTGGTGCCGCCCCTCAAAATCATTCGTCAGTACCTGAAACTCATCGTCCACCGCGTACGCCTGCACGATCTCGCGGGCGCGTTGCTTGGCGCGTTCCAGCAGCGGCGCATTCTGGCTCAACGCCGTCATACTGAATGAGTTATCCACAAACACACTCACCGCCTTCTGCCCCTGCTTCACCTCGGCGCTCTGCGGAATAAACGGCTGCGCAAACGCCAGCACCAAAAACGTCAAAGTCAGCAGCCGCGCGATGAGCACCAGGATATTGCGCAACTTCGAGCGCGCACTCGTCTCCTCCTTCACCTCGCGCAGAAAGCGCACATTGGTAAAATACACCTTCTTAAACCGCCGGAAATAAAACAAATGCAGAATCACCGGAATCGCCAACGCCGCCAGTGCAAACAAAAATGTCGGGAATAAAAATTGCATGAATCTTTATTGATTATTAACCATTTACCATGGATGATTGCCCATCCTCCTATCGTCCCATCCTCCCATCTTCCAAGGAGAACGCCAAAAATACAGATTCCGTTGTAAACCGCAAGGATTTATTGAGGAGGGAAGTGTTATGGAAGGGTTAAAAGGGGGAAGAGGGATATGGGAAGAGGGTAGATGGATTTTCCGTGGCGTTTGCTTCGGGTCGCTTGCAAAGGACTCGAAGGGGTACGCTGCTTTTGGTGAGTACCTTTGGAGACTCGACAGGGAGGATTTATTGAAGGGGGAAGTGTTATGGAAGGATTAAAGGAGGGTAATCAAGCTTAGGCTAAGAAATTTACTTTGATTTATTTGCAAAGAATTAAACGTAATACGCTAAAAAATTACAGATATAAGGTTTTCATTTTTTGTAATTATTTTTATATTTGTTTTATTGTAAATTCTAAACCTCAAAATCATGTCTATCACATCTATACCTTCAGTAATACTTGGTATTCTTTTGATACTAGGCATTTTTATACATCAGGTAAGTAAAACAGAAAAAGATTCAGATATTGAGGCAATGAAACGAGGAGCTAACTTTCTGAAAAAATATATATTTGTACTTGGATTAGGTCTTGTTCTTTTTGGACTGATTAAAGAAATTATACCATACATTATTTATATACATCCCAGTAGAATTATAGTCAAATATTATAACAACCTAACTTCTAAAGAATATGAAAAAGCCTGGGATGATCTCTCTAGTGGATACCAGTTTACAAAGTATGATAACAATTTCCAAGCTTTAGTAAATAGCTATGAAACTACAATGCAGGTCTATAATATAACTACGAAAATAAACTCTCATAAAAGTTTTTTCGATATTTTCTATAGCAGATCATTAGAATTTATAGTAGAATATGATGTGGAAGATAGATTAACTTACGACCAGTTATCAGAAAAAGGACGACAAAAGTGGAACACACTTTGGTTGATGTTGCAATATAATAGGTATTCCGTAACATCTTTACGTAATCTCAATAACCGAAACTACACTATGAAAAGACACTTTATTGAAAAAATTGGATTAATTAAAGAAAATAAAAAATGGAAAATAAATTCAGTCAGTAATGTATCTGTAGCTTTGAATCGAAAAGATTAATGTATATCTCAATCTTTGGATAGGAGGTTTTTCCGTGGCGTTAGCTTTGATCGGATTGGTACGCGGCTTTCGCCGAGTCGATTCGGAGACTCAACGTGACTGAATAAGGATATATAGTTATTTAGTCACTAAAAAGATTTACCGTACCTCTGCACCCATACTGGCTATGATAAAACTCTCCAATAAATATAGTTTTAGAACTGATAAATTCAACTTTATTAAGTTTAAAATACCCATTATTCCAAGCAATTTTACCATTTTCACTCTCATATGAATCTTTTAATGGAATTATTATTTGACAATCTTTTAAATAACCTGGTTCTGCTTCTAAAGGAAATTCTCTTGAATAATCTAATCTTTGTCCTTTATAGTTTTCCGCAACTTTACTTCCTTCAATGAAATATTCATTTTTTATTCTTTCGAATCTAGAAATTGCATAGTAAACGGTTAAAGAAGACCAGCTAATAGTAGGATGCTTTTTCTGACATTCATCATATTTCATCACCATTTGCCACGAACCGCTAATACTAATATTTTTTAATTCACAATTTCTTACTTCAGGGTTTTCTGTTATATAGTTGTCGCCGCTAACAATACTAATTTTACTTGATAATGGAATTCTAGAATTTCTTGAAAAATTTCTATCATCATTCCACAAGGTGAGCTTCCTTCATTTGATAAAAATGTTTTGTTGATTTCTCCATCCTCAGAAAATATTATTTCCCAAGCCCCTGAATCATCTTCTTTTATAACTTCTCTCTTACCATTATGCAGCAAAGCAACATTTCTTAGGCAATTACTATTTGTAACTCTAATCTTCATTCCTTTTAATAATTTACCTTCAAAGTAAGCGAAACTGCTCTCCTTTAAATTAATTTTTTCTGAAAATATTGGTTTAAATTCACTTTGTAATTCCTCACTTATGCTTTGAGAAATATGTTCAATAGAATCAATTTTATATTTAAAATCTACGATTAGGGAGTTTAATTTAATAATACTATCTCTTGTTACGGATAAATTGAAATTTAAATTTTGTATGTTACTAGCTTGAGATTTACTTTCGATATCATCTAAGTATGCTTTAAAAGAACTTAAGAGGCAAGCTATAATACCAAATACAATTGTAGCATACCCTGTTTTATTTATTTTAGAATTATCTTTTTTAGTATTGCTTAATACTCCAACGATTATTAAAACTAATCCCATTATAGCAATTCCAATTTCAATAACCATCTTAAACGGGGTTTTATTTATCAAATTTTTAAGCAAAATAAATGAAATAATTCTTTACGCAGGAGATAATCTTATCTTTTTTCTCTAGAATTCTTAGTTTCTAATAATTACTAATGGTTTACACCCACCGCCACTATCCCTCTGCCGCAAACGCCAACGCCGCCCGCACCTGTTCCATCGTCAATTCCGGGAAATCCTCTAAAATTTCTTCAAAGCTCATACCCGACGCCAACCAGCTCAGCACGTCTTGCACGGCGATGCGCGTGCCCGTGACACAAGGCTTCCCAAAACGGATATTTGGATTGATGCTGATATACTCTTGATAATTTTCCATGCTCTTTTTATTCATTCTCAAAAATAAGTAAAGGGCTTTCTCATAAAAAAAGGAGTGAGTGAGACAAAGTTGTAAATTTGGTTT
>JBKBWT010000336.1:0-6852 GCA_046314415.1 Saprospiraceae bacterium | reverse complement strand
ACCAACATTTTATATTCGTTGGGGTGATATTATAGCCCGCATCAATTTATTTATTACAATTCTGTTTTTACTAAATACATTTGTAAGAAATATTACCAGAAAAGATAAATAATTCATGCGATTTTAGATGCCAGCAATCAGATGCCAGATGCCGGACTACCCTGGAATACAGTGTATTATGTTTATGACATAAATATTTTGATTCAAAAATGGTATAAATTATAATTACCATTATTTAAAAAAAAATGATCTGACGATTAATACCATCAGATCATTTTTTATTTATATTACGTTTATTTTCAACTATTTACCGCATTTTAGGTCGGCGGCGTTTCCCGCCTGGACGCAGCGGCATATTATTACCATGCATCCCGGCGGCTTTCATTTGACCGCGCTGTTGAATGGCTTTTTCAAACACTCGCATTTGTTCTTTAATATTATTATCCGTTACTTTCAGCGTTTTCAGGTTGCGCAGCGAATTTTGCGCCTGTTGCCATTTGCCTTTGGTAGCGGCTATATTGGCGAGTTGCAGTTCAATCATTGCCTTTTCATTGTCGGTCGGCAACTTCATACTTTGCGCCTTTTTAAGCCACACCTCGGCAGCTTCATTATCCTGGCGGGCGGATGCCACCGTGCCTTTCAGGATATAATAATAAGCGCGGTTGGTTACATATAATAAATTCGGAAAAAAGGTCAGATTTAAGCGCTGCTCTACCTTGTTCAACTTATCCAGTAAGCCTTCCGACGCTTCGGGTCTGCCTTTCTGCCCTGCCGTAGCAGATTCTTCCATTTGTGCTGTTTGCAGTAACATTGCCGAAGATTGTACCGTGCCCAGCAGTAAATAACCGACTACTAAGCCAATGCCAATGAGTAAAAAGGGGAATCCCCACCAGAAACCCAGGCTGGGAATGAAGGCCGCCACAATACCAAAACCGATGGTAGCCACAATGAGTGCAAATCGTAAGTAAATATTGATACTAAACATTATATCGTACTTTAAATTATTTACATTTTAAAATAAAACAAGTATGTCCGCAAAAAGCTGTCGGGGTCTTCAATTTTTGTAAAGTTTCGCAAAGGTAGAAAAGGAAAGGGGAATTTTGGAAAAAGCAGTACTGGAATTTTGGCAGACACCTGACCGTAAAAAGAAAGCGGCGACTACCGAGGCAGCCCCGCTTTCTGAATGTTTATACCAACTCAAATTATTCTTGAATATTAGATGTTAGATGTTAGATGTTAGATGTTAGATAAGTAAATTTATAATACATAACTATATCCCTTCCAGCATCTAACGTCTAACATCTACTTACTGCCATTGCTTGAGGAAGCGAATGCTCTGTACTTCGGCTCCATTGCGCAATTGCAAAATATAGAAACCATCCGTCAAATCATTCAAATTCAGGGTGTACTGATTCTCCCCGCTGGTTACAGGAATACGCGCTTGATATACCGGCTGCCCCATCAAATTGAAAATGATCAACTCATTGGTAGCGTTTGGCGCTTCACTCCATTGGAAATCAACGCGTAATTTGTCAACCACCGGATTAGGAGAAACCGTGATAATTGCCTGATTGCGTTGTCCTTGTGACGGATCTTGCAAATTCATATCTTCGACCAAGTTAATCAAAACCGAGCTCGTAGAAAGTGCGAAACAATCATCACTCAACCTAGCTCTGGTCGCAGTATCCCCTACCATAGCGGTAAGATTGCCGGTATAAGCTACACTGCGCACCCGGTATCTTCCAGGTGTAAATGATTCAAAATCAATACTATCAGTGGTGATAATGGCTTGGATTACTTCCGCAGAGTCCACTACCAAATAATCCACCGTGCCTCCGGCGGCGCCCAAAGTCACAAAAGTCACCACATCCGAATTGGCATCACCTACCTCAAGCGTAACCGTGGAAAGCGAATCCCTCGTTAAAACCCGTCCCGGATTGGGCGTTTCTACATTAATCGTGATAAAATTGGAAGATAATTGGTAGCAACTATCTGCCAGGATTGCAGACGCCGCATTATCATTGGAAAGCCCGATAAAATTACCGGTGTAAGACACACCCCATATACGATAAATGCCGCGCGCCGCGCGATTGAAGTCAATCACTTCATTATCAATATTACGCAGGATGATGCGATTATTAGCATCGGTCAAAATATAGCGATAATTGGCATCTTTGGCATCACTATCATTATCCAATACCACAATATCTGAAATGGTATCGCTTTGGCAAACCGTCAGTACTTCTTCGCCCGCCAGATTGAAAATCCGACCGCCATCAATCGTGGTAGAACGATACACCGACACAAAGCTGGCGGAAATCTCATAACAACTCGAAGCCAGGTCAGCGCCCAGAATATTATCACCGGGTTTTACCAGCAAATTACCGGCATACGACAAACCCCAGATGCGATAATTGCCGACTGGCAAAGAATCAAAACGAATGGTATCTCCTTTTGGCAATGCCAGCACATCATTGTTTACATTGGTCAGCACATACTGATAGCCGGTGAATAATTCACTGGTAGTTGACATCACTACGCCCGGTGCATCTGGTGAAGGACAGAACAGCAAGTTGGTTTGATTATTACCAGTAATTTCGCCGCCCAATACCTGGTCACGGGAAATCGTCAGGAAATTATCGGATAGATCAAAACAGCCGGTGGCTAAATTAGCCGTTGTAATATTCGCGCCAAATGCCCCGGTAAAATTGCCCGTAAAGGAGACGCCCCACACGCGCGATACGCCGCGTCCGGCAGTTTCAAAGTTAAATTGATTGCCGTTTATTACACCGCGTATAATATTATTTTCATTTGTAATAACATAGCGATACTGGCTACCGGAAGTGCCAGAATTGGAGAAAGTAAGCTGATCGGCTACGCCATCGCCTACACAAGTGTAAATAACATTGGTATTACCATTGGAACTGACCATTGCACCGCTCACGCTGGCACGAGAAACGACTATGAAATTAGACGAGAGGTCAAAACAATTGCTGGCTAATCGGGCGGTGGCAGCATCGTCGCCTACTTTGGCTAATAAATCGCCGGAGTAAGACAAGCCCCATATCCGCACGGAATCTGCCGTGATTCCAGCAAAATTAAAGCGATTGCCATTTACGATTTGAAGCACCTGATTGGCATTATCGGTAATCAGATAAGTGTAAGTTGCCGTCGCTGCCGGTGAATTATTAGCAAGCTGAATCGGCGTAGAAGTGCCATCTACACTACAAACCCGTATCGGACCTGTGCCGCCATTTGCCGTAATTGCGCCTCCATCAGGACTGCTGATCGTCACCGTCACAAAATTTTCCGACAGGGTATAACAATCATCCGAAATGGGCACCACCGTAACCGTGTCGCCAATCGTAGCAATCAAAGTCCCAGTATAAGCCAAGCCCCACACACGGTACTCTCCTGGAGGGCTGAGGAAAGAAAAGTCGAATTTATCGCCGGCAATGCCATTGCGAATCACATTATTAGAATCCGTTATAACATAGATATACTCGCCACGCGACGTGCCCGTACTGTCAAATTGTACGACTTGAGGCGTATTGGAATTTGCACAGATAAAAACGGTGGAATCGCCATTTTCCAGTGAAACGATGCCGCCATTCGGAAGTTCGCGAATAATCTGAATAAAATTAGCAGACAAATCATAACAATCGTCGCTCAAAGCCGCCGTTGCCGCATTATCGCCGACTTTCACGGTCAAATTACCGCTGTAAGCCAAGCCCCACACGCGATTGATGCCTTCGGTCGGACGTTCAAAATCAAAGCTATCACGCGATACAATGGCTTCGACAATATTATTCGTATCCGTTACCAGGAAAACAAAATTCGATCCTACGACACCCTGGCGGAAGAAGCGAACAAAGTCGGGCTCGTTGTCAGCCGGACAGGTAAATATTTCTGTCAAATCTTCTTCCAACGCGACCGTACCGCCATTTGGAATTTGATTGGTGATGCTAATAAAATTACCGGAGCGACTGAAACAGCCATTGCTCAGCATTGCCTGCGTGATATTGTCACCTGCCCGCAAATTCAAGGTACCGGTGAAAGCCAAGCCCCACACGCGATAACTGCCTTCGCTCAGCGTATCAAAATTAATTGAAGTACCATTCAGGCGATTAATAATGCGATTATTATTATCGGTTAGAACATAAATATAGCTGCCGCTGGAATTTCCGGTCGTCAGGAAGTTGAGTACATCGGCTTTACCGTTGCCCGGACAGAAATTGTAAGCTGTTCTGCCACCTGCTTCGGCAATATTACCACCGTCGGTTGCTTCGCGCCGAATGGTTACAAAATTACTGGATAGTTCATAACATTCATTGCTGAATCGCACTGTATCAATCACCGAGCCTACTCTTGCCTGTAAAGTACCAGTGTAAGACAAGCCCCAAACGCGATATTCACCAATGGCAGCGCCGTTAAAGCTGATACTATTGCCATTTAAAATAACAATAATACGATTATTGCGATCGGTAACTAAATAAGTGTACGCAGCATTGGAATTGTTGGAAAATGCAAACGTCAAGGTACCCGGCGTACTGGTGCTACCGCAAACAAATACGCTCGTGTCACCATTGGTCAATGCCACTCGCCCGCCATCCACATCTTTTTGAGTAACAGTAATAAAATTGGAAGACAATTGATAGCAAGCATCGGATAAAACTTCATTGATCGCACCGCCTACTGCCGCCTGGAGGTTGCCGGTGTAAGACAAGCCACGCACGCGATAAGTACCAATGGGCAGATTATTAAAATTATAAAGATTATTGGTAACAACTGCCCGGATATTACCTACGGTATCCGTTACTAAATAAATATAGGAGGCCGTAGCCGTAGAATTATTTACAAAAGTTAATTCGCCGATTTCCGCCACGCCCAGGCATGCTACGGCTGAAGTTCTGCCATCTTGTAACCGCACCGTTCCACCATTTACACCCTGACGCGTTACGCTTATAAAATTGGAGGACAACTCATAACAGCCATTGGTAAGCGCGGTGGTAGCAGCATTATCACCAATTCTTGCCGTAATATTGCCGGTATAAGCCAAACCCCATACCCGGAAACTGGCATCGGTTGTTCCGGCAAAATTATAAGCATTACCGGTAGCAAAAGCAATTATTACATTGTTATTATCGGTTATTACATAAGCATAATTTTCATCCGAAGTCGAGGTATTGGCAAATTGCAAAGTTGTGGTATCCGAATTAGAACACAGTGCCGCTGTGGTGCCACCACCGGTGAGCTGCACGGTACCGCCATCCACCTCGCTACGGGTGATGGTGACAAAATTGCTCGATAAATCATAACATTCGCTGGAAATCACGGTGCTGGTCAAGGTATCGCCCACTTCCAAATTAGAAGTACCCGTAATAGAAACACCCCACACTCGATAGGTACCGGTTGCCAGATTATCCAAATTAAACGCACTACCGTTCTCAATGCGAATGACTACATTACTACTATTGGTAATCGCGTAAAAATAAGTATCACCTGCTGCATTGGAATTATTGGTAAATGTAAAATTACCGGCACTCGCATCTCCCACACAGCTAAGCGCCGTTGTTGTTCCATTGGCTAGACTTACCGCGCCGCCATCTACAACATCGGTAGTAATGGTGACAAAATTCTCTGACAATTCATAACACTGACTGCTTAATACAGCTTGTGCGGCATTTGTACCTACGGTTGCGGTAAGATTACCACTGTACGACAAACCCCAGACTCGGAAAGCCGTGCCTGTTAAAGTAGAAAAATTAATTATATTATCATTGCTAATTATAAGGATATTATTATTAACATCCGTTGCCAGATAAGCATAGCGTTCGGTTGAAGTCGAATTGTTTTTAAACGTGAGTCTGCCATTGGTGCTACCCAGGCAAACCTGGGCGCTCGTGCTGCCATTTTCCAGGCTCACAGTGCTGCCATCTACAAAAGTGCGCGTGACGGTGACAAAGTTATTGGATAAATCGGCACAATTGCTTGCTAAGGTAGCATTATTAATATTGTCACCCACTTTCACTCGTAAGTCACCGCTATACGACAAGCCGTAAACACGGGCAGTCGGCACATTCAGATTATTAAAATCAAACTGATGTCCATTAATAAAACCAATTACATTTCCATTACTATCAGTAATAATATATATAAAGCTTTCGACAGAAGTGGAAGTATTACGAAAAGCAAAAATATCTGATCTGCCATCGCCGGTACAAGCCACTGCACTGGTAGCACCTGATTCGAGGCTTACTACGGCGCCATCTACCACCTGTCGGGTGATGGTGATAAAGTTATCTGACAAATCATAACATTCGTTGGAGAGCGCGGCCGTTGCGACATTATCTCCTACTCTTGCCAACAGATTACCCGAAAAGGAAACGCCCCATACCCGTAAATTACGCGCATTTATGCCCTGAAAATTAAAATTATTGCCATCTGTAATTGCGAGGATATTGTTATTTACATCCGTAACTAAATAACGATAATTGCCGCCGGTAGCTGTTGAATTGTTGGCGAAAGATACGCCCGTTGAATTGCCTTCTACCACACAGACCACCCGTGACGTACCACCCTCCGCCAATCGAACCATACCGCCGTCCACTTCGCGTTTGCTGATGCGTACAAAATTGCTGGACAACTCAAAGCAGTTATCCGCGAGCGGAGTCGTGTTGAGAGTATCCCCACCATTAACGGTGAGAGTAACGATGTAAGACCACCAAAAACCGCGACACACGCCCGGAGCCGATATGCTCAGTGAGGCAGTACTGCCGGGCAATACCGACAGCACAATCCCATTATCATTTGTCACTACAAAAGCGTAGGGGGTTGCCGCATTGTTGCGGG
>JBKBWT010000335.1:0-6854 GCA_046314415.1 Saprospiraceae bacterium | reverse complement strand
CAGTGGTTTGGTTGCCTTGTATGGTGGATTATTTGTATTAATTATTTATTATATTGGTACCACCAGACGCTTCTGGAAAGCTGCGGGCGTATGCCTGTTGCTGGCGGCAATGCCCTTACTAGCGTATTTTGCGTTTCCAAGTTTTAAAGCCAAAATGGGCTATGTGCAGGAAGACCTGAGCATGCAGGAAAAAGATTCGATGCAAAATTACTCCGACGCCGGACGGCTGGCTTCTATTGAAATGGGTTTGGAAATTGCCAAAGAAAATCTCATTGTCGGAGTCGGTGCGGGCGATTTGCGACTGGAAGTCAAGGAGTTATATAAAAAGCTATACCCCAAAGCCCGCGAAATCAAATTGCCGCATAATCAATTTGTCTGGGTGCTCGCCGCGAATGGCATCGTGGGTTTTATTTTATTTAGCATCGCATTTTTTTATCCATTATTATATAAAGGTAATTATCGGCACCCCTTATTTTTAGCTTTCAATGTAATAATATTCTCGTCCTTTCTAACTGAAAGTACGCTGGAAACTGCGCTGGGCGTGGCTTTATACCTGTTTTTTTTATTATTAAGTTTAAATTATATAATGCAATATTGTCCTCAGACAAATGTACGGTCGGAGTACGAACGGCTGCCGCGGGAGCCAAATTTGGTACGATAGTAAACCCCGGCAATAACGCCGAATACAAAGCCGCCAATATGCGCCCACCACGCAACACCCTCAGACTGAACAGTTTCTACGTTTAAGGCTGCGGTACCGCTTGCCCATTGCTGCCAAATCCAAAAGCCCAGGAATAAAAACGCCGGTACCCGAAAAGTGAATAAAAAGAATAACATTTTGATGCGCGATGCCGGAAACATCACTAAATAAGCGCCCATGACCGCCGAAATAGCGCCGCTCGCGCCGACGGTAGGCACCTGGCTGTAGGCATTAAAGTAAATGTGCGCGGCGTGTGCTGCCAAGCCACCCAAGAGGTAAAAAATAAGAAAGCGCGTATTGCCGATCACTGCCTCAATATTATCAGCGAATACCCAGAGAAACAACATATTACCAATCAGATGCATCCAGCCGCCATGTAAGAACATACTGGTGAAAAGCGAGTGTAAATCCTTACCACGCATGGTTTCTGCCGGGATAGAGCCATATTCGGAAATAAAGGCTTCGAGTTGCACCGGCGGCATATTCACCTCCCAAAAAAACACAATTACATTAAGCGCTATAAAAATATAGCTGATGTACGGGTAATGCCCGCCCCGCACCTGATCATCACCAATCGGAAAAAGCATACAATTTTAATTTGAAGTTTCAAATGTTCAAAAGTTCAATGGTTTAAAGTTAACATCATTTGTTCAAGCAGTTAGCTGCGCTGCATTTTTTCAACCCTTGAACCATGAAACTTTGAAACCAACACTACTGTCAGCAATATAACGCAAGAAATAGCCCAGAGTAGAATACTTTTGATAAAAAAATAAATTTATTGTTACAGCATGCTGCATTAATAGCTATTTACGGCTTTTGTCGCGTACTGTTTAAAGTTATGCTTGAAATAAATCAACCTTATTACGATATTTGTAACAATTTGCACTGCAACCCCTTTTCAAATGATAAAATGAATTAATATCTCATGAAAACTATTTACTTCTTTTGTTGCATTTTATGTGCGATTCCCAGCTTGCTCACTGCACAAATGCCTGTAAATGGGGGACTTAGATATGGAAATGAATGGATTCGCTACGATCAGCCCTATTTTAAAATTTTAATTGCCAATGATGGCATGTATCGGGTGCCTTTTGAGGCATTGAGTGCGCAAGGCATTGATGTGAATAACATCGGCAGTTTGCAGCTTTATTACCTGGGCGAGCAGGTGCCCATTCATGTAGGCACGAATTTTATTGAGTTTTACGCTCGCCGCAATCGCAGCGAACTCGATCAATATTTGTACCGCAACGGACGAGCCGATATGCTCAATCCGGAGTATAGCATGATTACAGATACCTCCGCGTATTTCCTGACCGTAGCACGAGATCAAAATACACAAAATATTCGTTATCAATCAAGTGTGAATGATCTGACCAACCTGCCACCGCGGGAAGAGTGGTTTTGGGGAGAGATTGTGCAAGATTATAAAGGTGTAATTGCACAACCTCAATTTGATAAAGTCAATGAATCAGCCTTCGATCGGGGCGAAGGATATGCCAATTCTGTTACAGCAACAACTCCCTTCGATTTTCGAACCACGCCGCCACAACGGTTTGCCGGTAATATAGCCGATAGCCTGGAAATCCGCTTTGCGGGTATTGGTGCCAATTCGCATCGCATTCAGATTAACGTAAATGATAATTTGATAGATAGTGTTAATTCCTTTACGTACCAATTCTGGCATAAAACGTATGCGGTTAACCGATCAGGCAGCCCGGAAATGCTGGTGAGATTAGTAGATCAGACCGGACAACTGGCGGTTGGAGTGGTTCGCCTTAAATATGCTCGTTTATTTAATTTTAATAATCAAACTTCTTTTTATTTTAAAATAAGCACTTCGGCGGAGCCAAAATATCTAGAAATTGAAAACTTCAACCGGGGCAATGTAGCGCCTATTTTATACGATCTGACCAATCAATTACGTATTGAAACCATTGTAGATGCAGGCAAAATCAAGATAAAACTGCCGCCTTCTGCCAAAGAGCGGGAATTGATACTCGTGTCTTATGCGCCGAATGTAGTGCCGAATTTGACCAACTTGCTGCCTGTTCGCTTTACGGATTATGCTAATGCCAATGCAGAGTACCTTATTATTTCCAGCGAACGGCTACGCCGCGATGCGCAAGGTAAAGACTGGGTGCAGGAATATGCCGCTTATCGGGCTTCGGCTGTCGGCGGCAATTACGATACGCTTGTTGTAAATGTTGAAAATCTGTATGATCAGTTTGCCTACGGCATTCATCGGCATCCGCTTTCCATTCGCAATTTTGTCCATTTTGCCAAAGCAAGATGGCGAAATCCGCGCTATTTACTCGTTATTGGAAAAGGTTCTGTTTTTACCGAGTTGCGCAGTAGCGGAGCTTTAAATGCGCGTCAAAATATTTTCTACGTGCCGACTTTGGGTTTCCCTGGGGCAGACAATTTATTAGCAGCCACCAATGAAAACCTGATACCGGTGGTATCCGTTGGGCGTATTGCCGCTACTAAACCGGAAGAAATTGCCATGTACCTGGAAAAAGTGCAGCAGTACGAAGATATTAACATGAATGATGATGCCGACCGAGCCTGGCGCAAGCAAATTATTCTGTTGGGTGGTGGCAGTAACCCCAGTGAGCAATCAAGTATTCGCCGGTATATCCAGGATATGGAAAATATTATAAGCACCAATGCTTTTGGAGCAAGGGTGAATACTTTTTTTAAAACCAGTGTAGATCCCATTCAGCAAGCTTCCTCGACCTTTTTGAATGGTTTGATTAATAAAGGTGCTGCTGTTATTACTCTATTTGGTCATGCCGGTACGGATACCTTTGATTTTAGTGTGGACGATCCCTCTTCTTATGAAAATGAAAAACGCTATCACGTACTGATTTCATTAAGTTGTTACAATGGCGATTATCATTATACATCTGATGGTGTTGTGCAAAAAAGCGCCAGTGAAAACTTTATTTTCCAGGAGAAAAAAGGTGCAATCGCCTTCTTGGCTACCACGGGATTTGGGTTGGTAAGTACTTTAGGGGATTTTCAAAAAGAATATTACCGACAGTTGGGTGATGCAGGTAATTATGGCAGAAGTCTGGGCGATCTGCTGCGATCTACGGCTGCTACATTTTCCAATAGAAATAACCTTGGCTGGCGGGCACAACTGCAACAATTTTCTATACATGGCGATCCGGCAATCGTCATCATGCCATTCGACGCACCGGATTATGTCATTGAAAAAAATAGTTTGAATTTTGAAGCGCAAACCATCAATACTTTACAGGATAGTTTTTCTGTTAAATTTAAAGTTTTAAATATTGGTAAAAATTTGCAAGACAGCATCTTACTGGAAATTGATCGGGAGTTGCCCGATGGTGCCCGGTTCAAAGCATTGCAAATGCGCATTCCTGCGCCGCGCGAGAGCAGTGAGCACCTGATCCAATTGCCTACTTTAGGAACGAATGCCGTGGGCAAAAATCATTTTTATTTTACCTTGAATAATGACAATCGTATAACCGAAGCTCCGCTGCCTCGTGCGCGAGATAACAATAGATTTTATGATGTGTTCAATCGCGAAGGCGCAAGTGTGTACATCACAAGCAATTCAGCGATAGCAGTGAATCCTTTACCTTACGCCATTGTAAGTGGCGATTTGAAATTGCAGGCTTCTACCATTAATAGTCAGGTATCCGAGCAAAAATACATTTTTGAAATTGATACCACAGCGCATTTTAACAGCCCATTTAAAATTCGGTACGAAGCAAGCAGAGCGGGCGGTTTGATTGAATGGTCACCTAGCCTAATCCTGCGCGATAGCACGGTTTACTACTGGCGCGTGAGTCCCGACAGTACTGACCAGATCGGTTATTTTTGGAATACCAGCTCTTTCACCTACCTGCGTGGCAGCGCGCCCGGTTGGAGTCAGTCGCACCATTTTCAAATGCAGGGCAATCGCCTGAGCAATATGGAAATCCCCGAAAGTACCCGCCGACAACAATATGCAAGTGGCGAAAAGACGGTGCGGGCGATCACCGGCTCCTTTCCCCAAGTATTTCCAAAGGGATTTATTGGTTTATCTTCCTATGAATATCAACGTTGGCGACAGATCAATGGTTTATATATTTTCGTAATAAACGGTTCTACTGGGGTAGAATGGATTAATCAAAGTGGTGGCGATTATGGCAGCAATGCGGAGTGGTCCACAGCCGCATTCCCCTTTTCGACCAACTTCAAAGATTCGCGTCGCAACGCGATCAATTTCTTGAAAAACGTAGTAAATCCTAGGGATTACGTGTTGATTTTTACGGTACAAAACAATTATGCTTCGTATAGCCCCGAACAATGGGCAGCCGACTCAGTCGATCTAGGTACCAATTTGTTTAAAATATTGGAACAGCAGGGCGCTGATTCTATCCGAACCCTTGCTACGCTTGGTTCCCGACCATATATGTTCTTTTACAAGAAAGATGATCCCTCCTTTACGCCTACCGAAAGGATGGCAGAACCGGGTCAGGTACTCGATGTCACTGCCGTGATCAATGGCACCTGGGAGAGCGGTTCGATTACTTCTACCACCATTGGTCCGGCGAAGCGTTGGGCAAGTCTGCACTGGCAGGAAACCCTTACGGATGCCTTCGACCAAAGCACGTTCGAGCTGTACGGCGTGCGTGCGGATTCTTCGCAGACTCTTTTAGTGACTGATCTGGCGCAATTTGACACAACGCTCCATTGGATTCAGGCGGATTCCTTTCCTTTATTGCGTTTGCGCTATGCCTCTGAGGATAAAACAGCACGCACGGCGCCACAACTCAATGCCTGGCGGGTATTATATGAAGGTTTGCCAGATGCTGCACTTGTAAAACTCCCGGTGCCCAAGGATACCCTTCAGCAGGGAGAAGAAATGCTCCTGGAGTTCCCGATTGCTAATGTCAGCCCTTATGATATGGATAGTTTGTTAGTCCGATTTACATTTACCGATGTAAATAATAATAAAAAGGTAAATCAAAAACCGTTAAGACCTTTACTCCGACAGGATACTTTATTGGTCAGGCTTCCAGTAAATACGCGTGATTTGCAAGGTAAACAAATTTTATCCATTGAAATAAATCCTGATAAAGCTCAGCCGGAACTTTACACGTTTAATAATAATGGTTTTGTTGAATTTTATGTGGGTACCGATCGGCGCAATCCGCTGTTGGATGTAACCTTTGATGGTATTAAAATATTAAATGGTGATTTGGTGTCTCCTAAGCCCCTGATTACCATTGAATTACAAGATGAAAATCAGTACTTGCCACTTAACGATCCGGCATTATTTAGCGTTTTTCTGGATAGTCCGAATCCCGACAATCCGCTTTCGCCCATCAAAACCCAGCTCAAACTCAATTCTGAGCAGGTACAATTTTTTGCGCCCACCAGCGCCGATAAACGCAATAAAGCCAGGATCGAGTGGAAGCCTGAATTCACCCAGTCGGGCAAATACGCACTCACCGTGCAAGCCCGCGATATAGCCGGTAATGCCGCGGGGCAGCTGGACTATAAAATTGATTTTGAAGTGATTACCGAATCAAAACTTTCTAATGTATTAAATTATCCTAATCCATTTTCTACTTCTACCCGCTTTGTTTATACCTTGACGGGTGACGCAGTGCCCCAGGATTATATGATTCAGATTATGACGGTTTCCGGCAGGATCGTCCGCGAACTCACCCAAGATGACCTCGGGCCACTGAAAATAGGTACCCACCAAACCGAATTTGCCTGGGATGGCACCGACGCTTACGGCAACCGCCTGGCGAATGGCGTCTATCTCTACCGGATGCTGGCAAAAGACCAAAATGGTAAAGAATTTGCTAAATATGATAATGGCACCGACCGCTTCTTTAAAAATGGCATCGGTAAACTGGTGATTTTACGCTGATTAAATATTGTAAAAAATAAAATAAAAGGTGAGGCATTTAATAAAATGTTTCACCTTTTGTTATTAAATTGAAAGCTTTAAGTAATAAACGCTTAGAATATTATATTTTTCAATATTTAGCCTAAAAAATATCAAAAGAGTTGCGTCCATGTAAATAGTTGAAAATCAAAGTTGATTAAATTTGGGGTAAAAAAAGGAGCATGAGCCTACATTATAAAGCTATAAAAGAGGATCGACAATGGCGAGCGACCATTG
>JBKBWT010000334.1:0-6862 GCA_046314415.1 Saprospiraceae bacterium | reverse complement strand
CATTTCGGTTGGGAAAATTTCTTCCATCAGTTCCAGCATGACATCACGCCGTTCTTTATAGACAGAACGAATCACCTTCACATGCTCGTCTAAAAACCCGCCTTTGGCGACCTCATACGCCACTTGCTGATTAAAAGTGGAAGTGTGTAAATCTGCGGCTTGTTTTGCCATCACCAATTTCTGAATCACATTTGGAGGCGCAATTACCCAAGCCAGCCTTAACCCTGGAGCAAGCAATTTAGAAAAGGTACTCAAATAAATTACATTGCCCGAATATTCGCTATCGGTATCATTTCTATATTGATTATCTAACATGACCACAGAAGGAATATGCTCGCCTTCATAACGTAATTGACCATAGGGGTCATCTTCGATAATCGGCACACCATATTGGTCTGCCAAAAGAATCAAACGCTTGCGGCGTTCTAAACTCAATGTTGACCCTGAAGGGTTTTGAAAATTTGGCAGAACATATATAAACTTAGGTCCGACGCGCAGGGCTTCTTCCAAATAATCTGTATCCATGCCATGCTCATCAGCAGGTACAGTAATGTATTGCGCGCCATACGCGCTCCACGCTTGTAACGCGCCTAAATAGGTTGGCGATTCAACAACAATATAATCACCTCGATTGATAAACAATCTGCCAATTAAATCCAATGCTTGTTGAGAACCCGATGTAATCAAAATATTATCGGCAGTCACTGGCACGCTGTAACGACTATTATGCCGCGCAATCATTTCACGCAAAGGCGTATATCCTTCTGATGTTCCATATTGCAGCGCTTGTGCGCCGCGTTCATTCAAAACATAATTACACGCTCTCTGAAATTCTTTAATCGGAAAAACTTCCGGCGCGGGCAAGCCGCCCGCAAATGAAATCATATCGGGTTGTTCGGTTAACTTCAACAACTCACGAATTTCAGATGTCTTCGCTTTTTGCGCGCGATGGGCATACCGATATTCCCAGGGTGTATTCAGCATCGTTGCTCCTCAAAATAAAAAAACCTGACAGGTCGCCAAGACTTACCAGGTTTTTTACACTTCAATTTTAAGCGCTTATTTCAGTAAATTCTTAATTCGATTGTACTCATTGGTATTTTTAGCGGAGCCTTTACAACCCATTTCTTTGGCTTGTTTTTCGATATTAGCAATACGGTTGCCCGGATTAGGGTGCGTGCTCAAAAATTCTGGTGGGTTGCCTCCTTTGCCCTCCATTTTACGGAAGAAACCTGCTGCACCTGCTGCATTGTAATTAGTCTCACATAAGTAGATGACCGAATGTGAATCTGCCTCATTTTCAGCGCCTCGTCCGAATTTCAAAGAAATCAAGCTCAATGCAATTTGTTCCAGCAGTCCGGGATTCGCATTGCCGGTCACAATGGAAGACAGCGCTGCCAAGCCATATACTTTCGACATTTGATTGGTAGAATGGCGCAGTGCTGCATGCGCAATTTCGTGCCCCATTACGCCCGCTAATTGGTCTTCTGAATCCAAAAACTTAATGATGCCGGTATAAACATAAATATACCCCCCCGGCGTACAAAAGGCATTGAGCGTTTTGTCATCATTGATGATTTTTACATCCCAGGCAAACTGATCCTTGTAAGCAACTTTGCCGGTATTGAGTAGTTTAGCAGTTAAATTACGAATATAGCGATAAGCCTCTTCGTTGCCGCGTTCGGGAAGAACCGGATATTGGTCAGGGTGTTGGGAAATTTCCTGCACCGTTTGTTTGCCCAATTCCATGTCTTGTTCCGGTGAAAAAAGATTAAAACCGCCTCCACCTTGACCGGTGCCGCAAGCAACAAAATAAAACGAGGTACCAGCGATGGCAAGCATTGCTACTATTTTTTTCATATGCATGACTGGTTGGTTTTTATTGATAATTGGTTACTAAACGTATTTTATTGTCCGAAACAGTACAAACATTTTTAAGAATAAGCTTTTCTTAAGAATTCGACCGTTGCTTGCATATCGGAACTGAGGATTCGATCTTCCTCTAATTTTGAGACGTGATTCCGGTAAAAAGTCACTTTTTCTTCCAAAAAAGAGGATGATTTTTTCGGTCTTCGGAATTCCAGCGCCTGAGCTGCAGTCATCCACTCTATCGCTAACACCCGCTCTACATTTTGCACAACACGGAATGCTTTGGTGGCCGCATTGGCAGCCATGCTTACGTGATCTTCCTGACCGTTGCTTGAGGTAATGGTATCTACTGAAGCAGGCGTGCACAATTGCTTGTTTTGACTTACAATAGAAGCCGCTGTATATTGTGCAATCATTAAACCGGAATGTAAACCGGCATTCGTCGTCAAAAAAGCTGGCAATTCCCGGGTGCCGGAAATCAACTGAAAAATACGCCGTTCGGAAATACTCGCCAACTCTGCCAGCGCAATTGCCAGATAATCAAGCACCAACGCAATCGGTTGAGCATGAAAGTTGCCACCTGACAAAATAACGTTGTCGTTTGGGAAGATGTTCGGGTTATCAGTGACCGAATTTACTTCCGTCAGCACCTGAGTACCTACGTGTGCAATCGCATCCCAACTGGCGCCATGTACCTGCGGAATACAACGAAAAGCGTAAGGGTCTTGCACGTGCGACTTGGTTTGATTCGCCAGGAAGCTTCCTTCTCGTAGTCGTCGAATTTCGGCAGCCGTTTTCACCTGTCCAGCTTGTGGTCGGATTTGCTGCAAAAGCGCTTCAAAGGGGCTGGTATGACAATCAAATGCATCGAGTGAAAGCGCACCGCAAAGATTGGCTACATCGTACAAACGCTGCGCCTGCAACACACACCAAACCGCATAAGCTGTCGAAAACTGGGTGCCATTCAACATTGCCAGGGCTTCTTTAGCCTGAAATTGAAGCGGGGCTAATTGCAAAGCTTGTAACACTTCTGCCGAGGGACGTTTTTCGCCATTATACCAAACTTCGCCAATTCCGATTAGCGGCAAACTTAAATGCGCCAGCGGAGCCAAATCACCCGAAGCTCCTAACGATCCTTGTTGATAAATAATTGGTAAAATATTATGGTTATAAAAATATATTAGTCTTTCTACGACTTCTAACCGAACCCCGGAATAACCGTAAGCCAGGTTTTGAATCTTTAAAAAAAGCATCCAGCGTATTACCTCCAATGGTACTTCATCGCCCATACCACAAGCATGCGATTGCACCAGATTGAGCTGTAAGTCAGCAATTTGATCCTTAGAAATTCGGACATTGCAGAGTGCACCAAATCCAGTGTTAATGCCATAAAATAATTCGTCGGATTCACGGAGTTTGGCTTCCAAAAATTCCCTGGAATGCAGAATACGATGCTTACTCTCATCAGATAGTGCTAGCGTCGGCGCTGCGGAGTCAATGCTTTTCAGCTGCTCCCAGTCCAAATACGCCGGACTGATTAAATGTGTATCTTTCATTGAATTTATTGGTTAGGAAAGACAAAGTTAGAAAGCTGCTTTTAAAATTGGGAGTATCCACTTATTTTCAATGGGGGAGGTTAAACATTCGTTAAACCAATCCATCTTTTGGTAACACTTTCTTGTAATAAATCGTTAGCAAAGAGACGTTTAGAGCGATGCAGCGGCAATGCTGATTTTTTTCAGGATGTGACTATTTTATCAGAAGATAGTCTAAAAAACAGCCGACGTGAGAGAAAATTGTACTTTTGTTTGTGGCAAAACGTGTAAATAGGTAGTAGTTGCACCTACTATCGTAATGATTATCTTTAAAATTAAAATTTAAGCAAATATGAAATCTAATTTTTTCAAAAAAACCTTGGCTGTTCTGGCTTTTGCTACCCTGGTTGTGTTTTCAGCGCAAGCGCAGCGCATTGCTTACGTAGATGTGAATCGAATTCTGGAAAGTATCACTGCATATCAAACGGCTCAAACCGAGTTGGATCGGGTTTCTTCCAAGTGGCGGCAGGAAATTGCACAAGAATATGATAAAATTAAGGGCATGTACAACCGTTATCAGGCGGAACAAGTCCTTTTAAGTGACGATGCCCGCAAGCAGCGAGAGGAGGAGATCATGAATAAAGAAAAGGACGTACGCGATTTGCAGCGCAAATACTTTGGTCCGGAGGGCGATTTGTTTAAAATGCGGCAGGAACTAGTGCGCCCTATTCAGGATAAAATTTATGCGGCGATTGAGGATTATGCAAAGGAGCGCGGGTTCGATTTCATTTTTGATAAAGCGGGCAACGCCGGAATTATTTTCTCGAATCCGCAGTATGACAAAACGGATGACATTCTGCAAAAATTGAAATAAGCATTCGAAAGAAGGCAGATTGAAAAAAAACGTATTTTTGCGATCGTTTATAAATTTCTGATCATTAAAAACATTTGAATTTAAATTAAAGATGAAAGCTATTCTGAAAGTAACAAGTCTTTTTATATTACTCTCCTGCATGGCTATGACAGCACAGGCACAGAAGTTTGGTTATCTCAATTCTGCCAGCATCCTTCAGGATATGCCGCAGGTAAAACAGGCAGATTCTCAATTGGAGGCGCTGCAAAAACAATTGCAGAAGAAAGGCCAAACGATGGTAGAAGAATTGCAAAAAGCTTACACGGATGCGCAGCAAAAGATTGAACGTGGTGAACTCTCACCAAAGCAGCAGGAAGAAGAGTCAAAAAAACTCGAAACCAAGCAGGCTGAAATTCAAAAGTACGAACAGGACATGATGAAGCAGGTGCAAGACAAACGTAACGAACTGATGAAGCCGATTTTAGATAGCATCAATAAGGCAATTCAGGATGTAGCAAAGGAAAGTGGGTACACTTTTATTTTTGATGAAGGTGTGTTGTTGTACAAAGAACCTGCCGGTGATGTAACGAATCTGGTACGTGCAAAATTAGGTATGCAAGCCGCAGCGGCTACCAATAAATAAATCGTTTGTAGCGCCGAAAATTACACATTGCGTAAAATTCGGCGCTACGTCGTCTATGCCGTTTCCTGCTCTCTTGCCTTCATCTTCTCGGCATTTTCCAGCATTTGCAAGGCTTCAATAATTTCATCCAACTTCCCTTCCATCACGGTATCCAGATTATAATTTTTCACATCGCCTTCTAAACGGTGATCGGTAACCCGGTTTTGCGGATAATTATAGGTGCGAATTTTTTCAGAACGATCACCGCTCCCTACCAATGAACGCCGCTTCGCTGCTATCTCCGACATATGCTTTTGCTGCTGTGCTTCATAAATTTTTTGGTACAAACGCTGCAAAGCAATTTCCCGGTTGCTGATTTGCGAACGTCCGTCCTGACTTTCTGATACGACACCCGTGGGAATGTGTGTAATCCGCACCGCCGATTCCGTTTTGTTAATATGCTGACCACCAGCGCCGCTCGCCCGGAATGTATCAATTTTCAGGTCGGATTTATTGATATTCACATCTTCCATTTCCAACTTCGGCATCACTGCAACCGTTGCGGCGGAAGTGTGTACGCGTCCTTGCGATTCGGTTTTGGGAACCCGCTGCACCCGATGCGCACCGGATTCAAATTTTAATTTGCCATACACATTCTCTCCACTGATTTCCAGGCTCAATTTACTGTAGCCACCGACTGTCCCTTCGGTCACTTCCAGCACTTCCACCGTCCAGCCCTGCTCGTCGAAGTAGCGCGAGTACATGCGGTACAAATCGCCGGCAAATAAACTTGCCTCGTCTCCTCCCGTACCCGACCGAATTTCAAAAATCACATCCTTGCTATCTTCCGGGTCTTTGGGTATAAGCAACATTTTCAACTGTTCTTCCAAGGCTTCCTGTTGCTGTTCGGAAGTTTCCAACTCCAGCGTTGCCATTTCCCGCATTTCGGGGTCAGGATCGTTCAACATCTGCCGGGCAGAATTAATATTAGCCAGCGTTTGCTGATAGGTTTTATAAACATCCACGATTTCTTTTAATTCTTTGTATTCGCGGCTTACTTTTTTATAGCGTTCCATATCGCTTACCACACTTGGATCTGCCATCTGTTCTTCCAAATGCACAAAACGATCAACAATGGCGTCTAATTTATTTAACATAGCTTGATTTACAATTTTGGATTTACGATTTAAAACAAACGAGAAGGGTACGTTGTCGGTTGGCAACGCTAACGGAAAGGCAGTACAACTTGCTGAGCATGATTCATCGCACAAAGTTAAGGCTATTCACCAAATCAAAAACAGTTTGGGTGAAATTTAGTTCCAATTCCATTTTTCCACCCTTCCAATACACCATTATTCCAACTCGTCATTATTCCATTATAAACGCCATACATTTCAATTCAATGGCAATCGGCGCAGGCAGCGCGTCAATTCCTACAGTGGTTCGGCAGGGTTGGTGGTCTTTGAAATATTCAGCGTAAATCCTGTTGTAGGTTTGAAAATCCCGTTCCAGATTCACCAGGAAAACCGTCACATCTACCAGATCTTCCCATTTGGCACCACTGGCTTCCAGAACAGTTTTTACATTCTTAAAAACCGAATGACATTGGGCTTCAAAATCAAATTCTAAATATTGACCACTTGTATTACGCTTTAAACCAGGTACTTCGTTGGTATCCGGGTCGCGTGGACCAATACCAGATAAGAATAAGAAATTTCCTGCACGGCGTGCGTGCGGGTACGCACCAACGGGAGTAGGCGCTCCAGAAGCATGGATTTTTTCAGACATGTAATAATTTGCTAATGAGTCAATTTGCTAATGTGTCAATATTCCTCACTATTTTGGCATATCAGCACATTCAAAAACGCAGGTCTTTCACCATCAATTGTAGCGAAGTACGATCCTGCCACTGGTTTTCCTGCAAATTAAAGCAAATATCAAACGGCGTACGCGTCCAAACGCTTGAAAAATCATCACCTCTAC
>JBKBWT010000333.1:0-6914 GCA_046314415.1 Saprospiraceae bacterium | reverse complement strand
TTGATATTGCCAGCTTCGAGTACTTCGTAGAGTTCAACCAAATTCCGCACTTCAACGGTGACCCCCAGGTGTTGTAAACCCTTTTCCTGCTTGTATTGCTGCACTCGAGCAATGGCTGCGGTAATGCTACCGCACGCGTCAATGTGGTTGTCTTTGATCATAAACCAGTCATACAAGCCGTCACGGTAGTTGGTGCAACCACCGAGCCGCACTGCCCATTTTTCCAGGAAGCGAATGAGTGGAGTGGTTTTGCGGGTATCCAAAATTTTCACCGGCAGGTCTTCCACTTCGAAGTGAAACCGATTGCTCAAGGTCGCAATGCCGCTCATCCGCTGCATGGTATTGAGTACCAGTCGCTCCGCCATCAACAGCGCCCGCGTGTTGCATGCAACTTCAAAGGCGACGTCGCCAAAACGCACATCGCTGCCATCTTCCAGCAGCAGTTTGAAATCAGATTGGGCATCTACTTTTTCAAAAACCCGGCGGGCAATCTCCACGCCAGCCAATACGCCATCGTCCTTTACCAGCAGGCGGGCGCGGCTGCGCGAATCGGCAGGAATGCACGCGAGTGAGGTATGGTCACCTTCGCCCACATCCTCCTGGAGGGCACGATCAATAAATTCATCGAGTAAAGTGTTGATTTGAGTAGCGTTGGCTGTCATGCTATTAGGAATGAGGTAAGCGAAATAAAATTTTGTCACAAAAGTAGAAAAAATTACAACTTGCCAATTGTTAATTGCTAAAATAGAAAAACAATCAACAATTGGCAATTAGAAATCAGGCATTAAAATATAATGCCTAATCGCAATATAAAAGCATTGACTTTACCTTTGGAATCTTCCCGCGGATTGCGGTCGGGCCAGCCCCGGCGAGCATCGAAAGGCGTTCCATTGTCATCGGTTACATCGGTAAAACCTACCTGAATGCCCAAGCCTGCCACCAAGGAAGTGCTCTCCGAAAGCGTATATTCAATGCCGCCATCCAAGCCCCAGGAAAGATTCAGTGCATTCACTTCCCGGCGAATGTTGAATTTTTCTTCGCTGTCCACTTTCGGTTCCCCAATCACCTTGCCTTGTGCCTGCGTTTTAAAGCCTAAGGTAATGGCGGGTTGCAGGAAGTAACGCAAGTAGCCAAATTCGCGGGTGCGCATTTTCAACGCCAATGGAATTTCAACGTATTGAATGCCATATTTTAGCTTGATGCCCCGACCTTGGTCACCCAGTGTATCCGTGGGGAGCTCCGTTTTGGTCCAGTATCTGCCGCCCACTTCGTGTTGTAGCGTGCCACCATGGTTAAAACCAAAGCCAATACCGCTCACAAATGCATAGTTTTCGCGAAAGTAAAATTCGCCGATCATTCCCATTTTCAGACCTAAATTAGTTCCGCTAGGATTAATGCGACTCGAAGAGGTATTCATCCAGGAAAAAGTAGGGCTCAGTTGAAAGCCAAAACGAATATCTTCCTGCGCAGGTAAAATCAGTGTCAAAGCAGCGAAAAATGCTGTAAGGGCTACAATTTTTTTCATCATTCGATTGTTTTTGGTTTACGTTTATAAGGAGAAAATGTTTACAAAAACACCGTTTGCGAAACGTTGATTTTGAAATAGTTATAAATTTGCGGCTTCGCTTCCAACCTGGGTTGGATTAAAATGCTTTTTATAGACATTTAACCGAATATAACGCAACAAACTGTCATTAGTACAAGTAATACTACGACAAAGTTAAGGTTTGAGCTAAAAAAATTGCTGTTTTGTACCTATGAGTTGGAAAAAAGGACTTTTTTACGGTATTGGGCTGACCCTTTTCCTGGCAAGTTGTGCCAATCGAGAAAATATCCCGGATGTATCGGATATTCCGGTAGCGGTAAAAATCAATCGCTTTGAACAGGCATTATTTTCGCTGGACACCAATAATCTGGCGGCTGGTTTAGCAAAATTGGAACAACAATACCCGGCATTCAGCCAAATTTATTTTGGTGAAATTCTGGGCTCCACCGATGAGCGCATCGCTCCGCAAGGGCATGAGGCTTATATGAAAGGCTTTCTGACGCATCCGCCGGTGCGAAATTTATATGACACCACGCAAATCGTTTTCAGCGATATGCGCGATTTGGAAAAAGATTTTACACAAGCATTTCAGTTTTTTAAATATTATTTCCCCGATCAACCTACGCCCGATGTTACTACGTTTATTTCTGAATATAGCATTGGCTCTTTTATTTTTGGCGATAGTAATTCCTTGTCGTTGGCAGTAGGACTCGACTTTTTTCTGGGCGAACATTATCCTTATCAACAATATAATCCGGGAAATCCCAATTTTTCTGCATACTTGACGCGTACTTTTAATAAAGCGCATCTTGTCCCTAAAACCTTGCAGCCACTTGTTGAAGAATTAGTCGGTCCGCCCGCTGGCAATCGTCTGCTGGATTTGATGGTGCACAATGGTAAAAAGTTATACCTACTGGATCATTTCTTACCTTATACCCCGGATAGTGTAAAATTGGAGATTACCGCGCAACAGGTTAAATGGCTGGAAGACAATGAGTTAGAAATGTACGCTTACTTTTTAAAAGAGAATTTATTTTATTCCAGCGATTACAGCAATATCCGAAAATATGTAGAATACAGTCCTAATTCACCGGGGATGCCTGCAGAAGCCCCGGGGCGTACGGCTAACTGGCTCGGCTGGCAAATTGTAAAAGCCTACATGCAACGTTACCCGGAAACAACCATGCCCCAGCTCCTGGCAATGCGCGATGCGCAACAATTGCTGGATGCATCAAAGTATAAGCCGAAGCGCTGAGCTAAATTTACAGGGTAGAATTTTTTGAACAACCAAATTTTTCGTAAATTGTATTTAAAGTAAAACAGCAATCTATCATGTCGAAAAGAGCCATTCCATTGGTGGACTTATCTAAATTTACCTACGGTACGGAGGAGCAGCGTGCCGCATTTGTGGAAGAACTGGGGCAGGCATTTCACGAAATTGGTTTTGTGGGAGTCATCAATCATGGCGTACCACAGGAGTTGATTGACCGTTTTTATGCGGCTTCGCGCGCGTTTTTTGCGCTGCCCGCAGATATTAAGAAAAAATATGAAGTGCCGGGATTAGCGGGGCAGCGTGGCTACACTTCTTTTGGGAAGGAGCATGCCAAGCAGTCGAAGGTGGCAGATTTGAAGGAGTTTTTCCAAATTGGTCAGGAAGTTAGCAAGGACGATGCCCTGAAAGCGCATTATCCTGACAATGTGCATGTTGCTGAGGTACCCGATTTTACCGATTTGGGTATTCGTCTGTACAAAGCGTTTGAAAAAGCCGGTGGTGAACTATTGAAAGCTATTGCTATTCATTTGAATATAGGTGAGTTATACTTTGAAGAAAAAATTCATAATGGCAATAGCATTTTGCGTACCATTTTTTACCCGCCCATTACGCAAGAACCCAACTCGGCTATTCGCGCAGAGCAACATGAAGATATCAATTTGATTACTTTGCTGGTAGGCGCTTCGGCGGGCGGTTTGCAACTACTCACCAAAGAAAACGAATGGGTGGACATTATGCCTGAAGAAGACGAAATCGTGATCAATGTGGGGGATATGCTACAGCGTTTGACCAACAACTATTTAAAATCTACGACGCACCGAGTAGTGAATCCGCCGCGGGAAGAATGGCATTTGCCGCGCCTGTCCATTCCGTTTTTCCTGCATCCAAAAAGTGAAATGGATTTAACCTGCCTGGCAAATTGTGTGGATAAAGCGCACCCGGTAGCTTACGAGCCAATTACTGCCGGCGCATATTTGGATGAACGGCTGCGGGAAATCGGTTTGAAAAAATAAATCATTAACAAGGCGTTAACAGATTGTGCGGGTTAAACCTTAGGGGTTTTTGGTTATCATAACAGAATAAAATGTACCTTTGTTATAAACAGACATTAGATCGTCGCTATTAAATTTTTGCAACCATCAGCTAGAAGTAGTTAGTTGAGTTCTTGCTTAAAATCTAAGGTCTATCGTCAAATGTCTATTATCTAACGTCTTAACAAACGAATATGGAAAGTTTATTGCTCTTTACGCTGGGCGGCACCGAGTGGCTGGTGATTTTGTTTGCCGTTTTGTTGTTGTTTGGCGGTCGTAAAATTCCGGAACTGATGCGCGGTCTGGGCAAAGGTATCAAGGAATTTAACAATGCTCGTTCTTCGGTAGAAGGCGAATTGAAGGAAGGAATGCGCGAACCCGAACGCAGAAAAATTGAAAGTAACGTAGGAGATGCGGACAACCGATAAGACAAGCGTTCAAGATTTACCAATAACTATAATTTATTAAAAATAATTTTATATGTTAGGCGGAACGGAATGGCTGGTAATCTTCTTTGCCGTTTTGTTGTTGTTTGGCGGTCAGAAAATTCCAGAGTTGATGCGTGGTTTGGGCAAAGGCATCCGCGAATTCAATGCGGCACGGTCTTCCATCGAAGCAGAGCTGCGTGAAGGCATGCGCGAAGCTGACCGCAGACATGAGGAGGAGCGCAAACGCTTGCAGGCACAATTGGAAGAAAAAGAACGCCAGCTCAAGCAACTGGAAACGGAAAAGAAAGAAGAAGTATCCAATTCAGATAATACGCAGGCTTAATAGCCAAAGCAAAAACGCCAGCTTTCAGCAATTCTTAAAAAGTGCAGAAGACTGGCGTTTGTATTTGTAAAAATCACCTAATCAGGTGTTTATCTTATTTTTTTCCAAAGAATCCCCCCAACATTCCCGCTATATCATCCATCATATTGCCGTCGCCGTCCCGGTCTAAGAATTGCATGGCAATGTTCATCATCGGGTTTTGATTCGCCTGATTATTGCGTGTATTCATTAGCAAAGCAGCGATGTCCGTCACATTCAAACCCTGCTGTTGCTTGGTTTTTCCCAACATACCCATGACCACCGGTGCCAGCATGGTCATCAGATTCATCACTTTACCTGCATCTAAGCCACTGGTTTTGCCAATCATTTGCGCAGCATTGTTTTGCTTATCGCCTAACAGGTGCGAGAGAATACCCGCGCCGTCGAGCGCCTTAGGCTGCGTTGGTTGTGCATTGCCGGTGAAAGTACCGATCAGATTATCCAGAATGCTGCCGTCATGGTCGCGTTCGATGGCATGGTTGAGTGAGGCAGCCCCTTCCGGAGTAGAGGCGTTTTTAGCCAACGCACCAATCAAAGTTGAAATAATACCCTGCGTTGCTACCTGCGTTTTTTCCTGATCCTGGATGCCCGCTTGTTCGCCTAAAAAGTTAACCAGATTGCCGGAAAGCTGCCCTTGCAGCATATTCATTAAATCCATTGGATTGATTTTTTACTTAAAAATACTTGAATGAATGACCTACTCATATGATACGTACAAAACTGAATTTGGTCACATAAATTGCCTTAAATTCATAAGCGCTTTATTTTAACGACCGTTCCAATCGGCAAGATTCTTTTACCGGACATTTGATTGATTTGCTCTAACTCTTCTACCGATAGATTCAATCGCTCGGCTATATCTCGCAGTTTCTCTCTTCTTTTCAGAATATAATAGGCAAAACGGTCTTGCTGGAACGCTTTATCCGCACTCAATTTGCGGACAGACGAAGCAGGGGCGTGAAGCGGCGCGGGTTTTAAAGCAGGTGTACGCTGCACTTCCATTTTTTTCATCGTCGTTGATTTTCGATTTTCTTTCGGAAAAAAATAAATCAAACGCTGGCCTGCCGTGATCACATTCGATATTAATTGATTCCACGCTTTTAGTTCTTGCACTGAACATTTCAACGACTGGGCTACTTTTTCAATGGTTTCTCCACCCCGCACCTGATAAGTGCCTTTTTCATAATCGGCGCTTAATATTTTGCTATAATTGGGTATAATAATGCTGACCGTTTCTACGGTATTGGTTTCATTATCAGGACGTTTTGCTTCAATATAAGATTTTACAAGCGGCATTACCCGACTCGGGAGCGTGAGATAATAACCCTGTGGGTCAGCCGGAATAACGCCTTTTTTGTAGGCAGGATTCAAGCCAGTAATCATCTCCGTCGGTAATTCGGTCAGTTGAGCCAGCGTATCAAATCTCAATTCAGTATATACTTTGATCGTCTCCGTTAATTGCATATCCAATGCTGGATAAGAGGGATTGATCTCATGTTCTTCAAAATAATTGAGTAAATACGTAGCCGCAATAAAAGCGGGTACATAATTATGGGTTTCGCGTGGCAAATAACGCCGTACTTTCCAGTAATTATTGCTACGAGCACGTTTTACGGCGCGACTTATTCTACCCGAACCGCTATTATAAGCAGCCAGTACCAGGGGCCAATCTTCGAAGCGGCTGTACAAATAACTCAGGTGTTTCATGGCAGCTTCGGTAGAACGTTCCGGATCACAGCGTTCGTCCACATAGCTGTTCATACGTAGCCCCAATTCTTTGGCGGTAGGCGCCATAAACTGCCACAAGCCAACTGCGCGGGCACGGGATACCGCCTTGGGATTGAGCGCAGATTCTACAATTGCCAGGTATTTCAAATCAGTAGGCAGGTCATGTGCTTGCAGGTATCTTTCAAAAATCGGAAAGAACAGGACTGATCTGCCAATGACATTTTCGGAGAGGGTACGGGCATTTACCAGGTAAGTACGCAAGTAGCTCTTTACCACCACGTCGTAGCGTGGTTCTACTACATTGCTTTCCATGGCTTTGAGCCGTTCAATGATTTCTGTTTCGTTGAGAATCGGTTTTTCGGAAGTAGCTTTAGCGAAAGAGGAGGTAAGGACGAGTAAAAATAAGCTAATAACGAGATAAATTTTACACGATGATGGTTCCATTGTTAGTTAATATGGTTCGTAAAAAAACGCCAAGAAATAAAATTTCGAGCGTTTGTGGTTTTCTCTAAAAAATGCCGATTTT
>JBKBWT010000332.1:0-6951 GCA_046314415.1 Saprospiraceae bacterium | reverse complement strand
GAGGTAATGCGTACTATCGCCCGTGGCATACGCATTCATTTGGCTGACTGCCCACAACAGGAGTCCGAGGTGTATTTTCCACATAGCAGCTTGATTATTATTGAATAATGTTCTAAATATTAAGTATAAAACGCCAACTTATTTCCTTAATTGACGTATGATGTATTAAAATTAAGCTAAAATTTGCAATAGTAACCAGAAAATTGCGCGAATTTATTGGTCTAAATGGCATATTATACACATGTGATATGCTATTTTACTCACAATCATTCATAAATACAAAATAAAAAAGAAATATAAATTATTATGAGTACATTAGGTATTATTCCTGCCAGATACGCTTCTACCCGTTTTCCGGGCAAGCCACTCGCCAATATCAATGGGAAAAGTATGTTGCAACGCGTGTACGAACGTGCCCAACTCGCAAAATTGCTCGATGCCGTTATCATTGCCACCGATGATTATCGGATTTTTGATCATGCCATGAGTTTTCAGGCAAATGTAATAATGACGGACCCGAATCATCCCAGCGGTACCGACCGTTGCGCGGAAGTTGCTACTTTATTAAACAATTATGATATTGTTGTAAATATTCAGGGGGATGAACCTTTCATTGAACCTGCTTCGATTGATCTGGTCATCGAATTGTTACAAAACGGTGCGCCGATTGCTACTTTGGCAAAGCAAATTGATACACACGCCGATCTGGTTAATCCCAATGTCGTTAAAGTAACTTTTGACGAAAATCGCAAGGCGTTGGATTTCAGTCGGCAACCCATTCCGGTTGTTAATAATGTATCTCTGCACCAGGCTTTGAAAAATGGTGTTTTTTACAAACACATCGGTTTGTATGGGTTTCAGCGCGCTACTTTGCTGGAAATCACCCGATTACCGCAAGGAGAGCGGGAGAAAGCTGCTTCACTCGAACAATTGCGCTGGCTCGACGCCGGTTACCCGATATTTGTCAATTTCACCCAGGCTAAAACCGTCAGCATTGATACCCCGGAAGATTTGACCAAAGTGCGGAGCTTGGCTTAAAAAAATTATAAAATATAATATTATAACCAATTTTAAAGCTTTTCTTCCACATAATGATGCAAATACTGGAATAAAGGCGTTAAATGACCATTGCTGGTAACGGTGGCGCGTTTGATAATATCGCTCTGTTCCGCATGTAATAATTCCGGTAAAATATGTTGAATAAACTGCTCGCCGAAATAAGCCGACGCATCGCGGGGCATTTCGCTGGGTAAATTATCAATCGTCATCATATCAATGACATGTTCCTGAAACGGCGCAGCCTCCGATTCGCTCAGCGGATCATAACCAAACACCGGATCGGCAATGGTAGAAGCCTTGAGGGTAGAGGGTACGGAGGATTCCGGCGCTAAATCGCAGGTCACATCAGCAATAACTTTAATATTAAAATCGGGTTTACACATGTCTTCTTTGGTAAAGAACGAGGGCGCTTTGGGATTCCAGTAAATACCGTTGATAAAAATATTACATACTTTAGTAAATGATTCAAAATTACTGCAATATTTTTCCGGGTGACTGTAAAAATCATCGGCAATGAAAGGTCCGCCATCCTTGCGTTTCATATAATCGCGGCTGCTCAGATGCGTAAAAACGGGCTTATGATAATCATGTAATAAAAACTCTTCGGGACTCACCGGCTGAATGCCCATGTCGAGCAATACTTCGGCAGCGCCCATGCCCACCCGACCCGAACCGGTCACTACAATCTTAAGCGGCGGCAATTGCAGTTGCTTATAGGCTTGCTGCGCCTCGGCATAATCAAAAAAATCTTTCATGCGTTGGAGCGAAAAGGCTCCGGTGCGCCGCCCATAAGTCCAGATCGCATTGTGCGCGCCCACCATACCCGCAAATTTCCCGAAAGCAATAAGCCGTTGCCCGCGTTCGTTGGTGAGCACTTCATAATCGATTAATTTTACTTTTTTATTAATAATGGCTTGTAATAAATGCCGGTTATGCGGTTGCGCTTTAATAGTATGCGAAAAAAAGCAATATGTTTTATTGGGAATTAATTGATTAACAGGCACTTCTTTAATGCCCATCAATATATCACAATCCGATACATCATTTACCAAGGTAATACCGGCAGCTTGATATTCCTCATCTTTATAACATCGCACCTCAGAGGGCTGCACCACCATTTCCACCGGAAAATGCTGCATGATGTAGGCGCATTGCTGCGGCGAAAATGGCACCCGTGCATCGGGCGGTACTTTTCCTTCCCGGATGATTCCGATTTTCATGTCGGTTTAATTTTGGTTACAGGCAGTTATTATAAATGTGAAATGTGAAGTAGGAAATTTGAAATAGTAAATAGGAAAATGAGGTAAAGTTTTGTAACATCCATTTTTCAAATTTCACTACTCCAATTTCCGGTTCATTTTGGTGGTGCAAAGTTGTAGAATCGGAAAACGATTCTCAAAGTTTTTGCCGGAAACTTTTTTTAGTAATCTTTGGTTAATACCTTTGCAAGTAAATTAAAGTGGCTAGTCAAAAGAGACGCTACTGCACTTGAACAGGACATTACTGACGCATAAATCTTGGGGACGTACTGGAATCGACAGGATTGAATGTTGGTAAGTAAGCATGCCGGAGCACGATTGTTCACTCCGTAAAAAATGGCGATCGACAACAACTGGCGAATCTCGTTACGCCATGGCTGCCTAATTCCAGGAATTAGAATGCCTTTGTACACTGCGCCCGCGCTACGTGCGCTTCGCTCTTTGCCTAACTGAGCCGCGCTGTGTGCATCATAACCCGCTAGGCTGGGCAATGAATGCCGTCTGAGTTCATTGCCGAGATTCAGGACTGGATTGGAGACTTGGGTGCGTTGGCTGACCTGCCCTCCAATTGAGATTCAAACAGCGAACTAAGCATGTAGAAAGCTTATGGGCACTTTCGCTGGACGCGGGTTCGAGTCCCGCCGTCTCCACAAATCGAACATCTTGTAAATCAGGTATTTATAAGATGTTTTTGTTTTAATTCTATCCTGTTTACTTCGATACCATTCTCATTACTTACGTTTCTATGCTATTTACAAGCTTAAAGTAAGGGCTTTATATTGGTCGCTTATTTGAATTGATTTAAAAAGCTGATTACTAGTAAGTTGAAATTTTATAAAATATTGCAATTGATTTTGTGCAAATCTTCTGCATGCAAATTTTACATACTTCCGGCTTGATTTCAAACCAACTTGCTGCTTGTGTCCGTACATAGACATATCTATTATACCACTTTCTGTTATCTTTGCCACACGGTTTGAGATAAATCGATCGTTAATTTATAATTTTTATGCATCACCAATTGTCCGATACAGCCGTGCTTGTGTTTGTGCGCGACGAGCGCGAAGAAGCGCGGCTCAAGTCTTTCCGGGCGCGGCTGGGGCTGCGGGCAAATCTACGCGTGGTGCATACCCTCAATCAACACGTTACTAGCGTCACTCGTCAGGCGGGGCTTCCTACGATTTTTATCAAAGGACATCAGCAGGTCGGTTCTACTTTTGGCGAGCGTTTTACCAATGCCATTGAAGCCGTCTTTTCGGCTGGTTATGAGCGCGTTATCACCATCGGCAACGATTGCCTGAGTTTGAATGCGGGGCATTTACACACCATCGCCAAAGCATTGGAGCAGGGGACAGACATGGTGCTGGGACCCGCACAGGACGGCGGTGTTTACGCCATTGGCATACGGCGGCAGGCTTTTCAAAAAGATCGTTTTTTATTATTACCCTGGCAAACGCCCGATTTATTTAGTGCTTTAGTCAATTATATTATAAAGATCGGGGCTACATATCATCATTTGCCCACTGCTATTGATGCGGATGATGAACAATCTTTTCAAAAAGCGCTCAAACATTTAGTACCGGCTACCCGACTCGGTCAGATACTCAGAAATCTTGTACAAGTCAATTGTATTCAAGTAGTTATAAATATTTCTTTTCGCACTCAAATCCTGTTTTTTATCACGCTTTTACGCGCACCTCCTGTCTTACTACATCCTTAACGCAAATATTTCAACACAAAACCAAACTTTATTAATCAACTGATGCCGGTTGGCTGGCTGCCGACGTGTATCAGCACGGGTATTTTACACTCATTAAACTTTACTTTTATGATGCGATTATTATTTATTTTTATAAACATTGCTTTTTCTTTTACTTTGTTTGCTCAGGCAAATCTAACGGTTTCGGTCATTAATGTACTGACTGATCAGCCTTTGGAAGGTATTGAAGTGAAATTAGAAAATACAAATCGTAGTATTTTTAAATCACAAATTACTGATAGTCAGGGAAAAGTAATTTTTAAAAACATTCCCGAACTCACTGGCTATAAGGTAATGATTGCTGAGAGTGAAAATTATTCCGACGCCGTTTCTGAGGAAATTAGTATTCGTTCCAATCAGAACCCCACGATTCAGTTGGGTTTATTTGAAAAACGTTCGGTGGAATTGTCAGAAGTTGTGGTTGCCGGCACTTCTACCACCCGCATCAACCGCACGGATGCGGAGGTTTCCTTTGAATTAAAACAAAAAGAAATTGAGCAAATTCCGATTGAGGGGCGCGATATTACACGCGTATTATATCGTTTGCCGAATGTATCACAAGCCACCGGATTTTATCCTGAAGCGCCGAATGTGGCGATTAACGGAGCTAACTCGCTGTTTACCAGTTATTTGATCGATGGAATGGATAATAATGAACGCTTTCTCGGCGGACAAAAATTTGCGATTCCGGTCGGTTTTACACGGAATATTACAGTGCTGACGAATAATTATTCAGCAGAGTATGGACTAACGAATAATGGCGTGATCAATATTACATCGCGTTCGGGTTCTAATAATTTTACCGGCGAAGCTTTTTTAATTTCTCGTCCCGGACCAGTGATTGACGGAAAATCCGATTTTGCGCAGCGCGATTTGTCGGGAAACCCCGTAAAAGATGGCTTTCAGCGGTATCAGGCGGGCTTTGGTTTTGGCGGGGCGCTCGTTCCTGATAAAACATTTTATTATGTGAATTTAGAACATACGACCGATTTAAAAGATAATTTACTAAATGTTCCGGCTTTACGCGTAAATGAAACCGTGCGTGGCACGAATAATTTTACCTATGCTTCCGCTAAATTAGATCATAATTGGAGCACGAATTTTAATTCTTCTTTACGTGTTAATTATGGTTTGGTAAATATTGAACGGCAGGGTGGCGGACTAGATGGCGGCGTTACTTTCCAATCCGCTGGTAATGTGCAGGATCGCAATTCTTTACTGGTTGCGTTGAAAAACAGCTATGTAAATAATAATTTTAGCGCTAATACGAATATTCAGTTTGCGCGTTTCCGCTGGAATTATGCGCGGGCGCTGAATGGCGATTCACCGAATGTGACGGTGCGCGACCCAACCGATCAAACGATAGCAATATTGGGGCATCCGGGTTATTTCTTTGATCAGACCGAAAATACCATTCAATTTCAACAAAAAATCAGCTACTATGCTGGAAATCATACGTTTAAAGCGGGCGTGGGCGTCATCAGCGCGGATCATCAATTGGTGGGCGGTGGTAATTCCAACGGTAGTTATTTAGTTCGACTAAATGAATCCCAATTAAATCAGGTCGCTGCATTAAATCGCGGCGCGGATTTGAATGTAAATGATCTTCCATCGGATGTACAAGTATTACAATATAATGTAGAATTACGCCCGGCATCATATGGAAAAAGGCAAAATATATATTCCTTATACCTTGAAGATCAATGGAATGTATCGGATCGTTTGAATTTGACGCTGGGCTTACGTTATGATTATGATAATTTATCGCAAGGTGGCTCCGATGAAGGCGATTATAATAATATCGCTCCGCGTTTAAATTTTAATTATAAATTGGGTCAACACAGTAGTTTGCGTGGTGGCTACGGTATTTTTTATGATAAAGTATTATACGCCGTTTACAGCGATGCTTTACAACAAAATACCACTTCCGAAGATTATAAAACGCAATTGCGGGAACTCGTTCGCTTAGGCATTTTACCAAATAATACCAATATTAATAATGTTACATTTGAAGGCAATGCCGGAGCAACCGTTACAAATGTAAATTATTTACAAGGTCCGACCGCCGCGTCTTTACAGGAGCAACGCGATCAGCAGTTTAGTAATGAGCGCCGCATTTTAAATCCAAATGGCTATGATAATCCTTACACGCATCAGTTTGCATTGGGTTATCAATTGCAAGTGAGCGAACGCAGTTTGTTCTTTGTAGATTTGGTTCATAATCAATCGTTTAATCTGTTTCGTTTACGTAATTTAAATGCCGCTGCACCATATAATATGAATAATCCGGCTAATGTAATAGTGCGTACACCCGCCCAAGCGGATGCTTCCCGTCCGATTCCAATTGTGAATGGCAGTTATGCAGTGATTGATGGCAAGCAAGTAAATGGCGTAGCCCGGAATATCATTGTTTCGGAAACGGCAGGGCAGTCGCGTTATTATGCTGCCAGTTTTAATTTACAAAAAGAGCGCGGTGAAAATGAAAAATTTGCGTATTTAATTAATTATACCTTATCGTTTTTAGAAAATAATACCGAAGATATTAACTTCCGCGCGATGGATGCCAATGATTTTGAGGCGGAATGGGGACCTTCGATTAATGATCGACGGCATATTATAAATGCGGTGGTGAATTATTATGCGACGGGTCGTTTTGCTATTACCTTGGCGAGTTTATTGCAAAGCGGACAGCCGATTAATCGGATTCCGGATGCGAAACTGTATGGTACGACTGATTTAAATTGCGACGGCGCATCTTTTGGCGATGCTTACGTGGGCAACAGCGACCGCTTTCCTGGTGAAAGCCGCAATAATGATCGCCTGCCCTGGTCGAATAATTTTGATCTCGGCATTCAATATGCATTTCCTTTCGGA
>JBKBWT010000331.1:0-6988 GCA_046314415.1 Saprospiraceae bacterium | reverse complement strand
ATCTTTGTATTGCGCAGTGGCTTTTTGCTATTGCCGAAGATGAAAAACTGCATCAATGAGACCATTATTGTTGTGCCTGCTGCTCCTGAACAGCTTACTGGTAGCAAGCTATGCCCAGAATGCTTATTATGACGCAAAAACACTGTATGAATTAGACGCATATGAGCTGGATACGCTCGACTTGTACAAAGAATTGCTGCCTTTGCAAGCCGATAAAGATGACTGGCGTAATCTACGCGCTTTTGTAATTGAGCCGCTGCGCTATGCTGCCGAGGATCGCCCTAAATTTAACACGCAGGTGGTGGGCAAATTAAAAAATTTAAAGCAACAATACCGCATTGTACTGGATAAAAATGGTCGCCCGCGCTTTGAAAAAAAATTGTCGAGTGTGTATGACCTAAATGACAACCTGCCGCAAGGACCGCTCACGGATGTGGCGAATTCACTGGTGGACATTATTTTTGGCAGTGGTTTGGGTGCTAATCTGAATATGCGGCTGATTGATGCAACCTCATCGCTACTGCTAAATCGCTCAGAATCAGAGCTTACCCTGAGTTTTTTATCGCGTCTGAAAGAAGAATTTGAAAACCGCCCGTTTTTTATTTTTTCGGAAACCGAACAAACCAACGGCATTCAGACCGACACTTTTTACCTGCGGCAAATTTTTCCGAGTACCCACGCTATTATTTCCGATTATGATCAGGTAGTATCTATTAATATTGGCAAATCTTTACAAAACGCGTTTGAAGAAGATTTACGAAATTTTTATGGCAATGCTCAAAATTTTCTGGTTCCATTACATTTAAAAGATAATATTGTCTATCATACATTTTCAATTGTTTACGCCAGTTTTACCGGCTTGAGCCGCGGGGAACATCCTTCGGTGATATTGCAATCTTTAGCTGAGCGCTACAACCTTGCCGAGAACGCCTTGCCTCGCAGCGCGCTGGATACCTTTAAACTAAGCATTCAGTTGTTGAATGGCGTATCGCAAAACCTGCTCGATGTGTCGCCAAGCCGCGTGTGGATTAAGACCGATGATTTTAATAAGCTGAGCATTCGTGAACGCGAATATTTTATAGGCTTATTATATTTAAATTTTCGTGCCATTTTTCAAAAATTAGGCATTACCGCTTCCCGCTTGCAACTGGGCGAACGCGCCGCTGATTTTTTACAATTGCAACAGTTGATCTATCAGAATCTCGCATTTTTAGAACAGGTAGAAAACAAAATTGCCGATCTGCGCCTGATCAATGCCACCGTGACCGACCGCACGCCCGGCGTAACGCAAGCGCAAGCCATTACCAATATTAGTAATACTGAGCAAAATCGCCTCCACGCTTTTCAGGAGTATGCCTTCATGTTTTCCGACATTATCCAGCATATCAGCGCTTATGCCTGCTGGGCGAATCGCAATAGTTTCCTCTGTAGCCGGGCGTTTCAGCAAGATTATCTGCCCATCGCACGCGATTTGTTGCAAGTGCCACTTTATATAGAAAGTAAAGAATATTCGACTGCTTTTTTCAAAACCCTGAAAGTGGTGGAAGCCCTGCACCGCAGCAATCCCTTGTACCAAACCCCGCCGGGGCTGGTGCGTTATCTGGCGCTGGCAGCCGATGTGGTAGCGGCGGATTCAGCAAATAAGATTAAAAATATTTTGAATGAAGTGACGCTGCCGGTTGGAAGCTATCGGGTGAAGCGTTATTCGAGCAACAGCATTTTTGTAAGTGCGCTGGTGGGTGCCGGTGGCGGCGCCGAATGGCTGGACAACCCAGCAATTGAGCAAAAATGGGCATTCCAGGTGAGTCCCTTTGCGCCGATTGGTTTGGATGTTAACTGGGGTTCGCGCAAACTGGCACGCAACACTGCCTACGAAACCCGCGGTTCATCGAATGGTTTATTTTTATCAGTTGTAGATTTTGGCGCGATTATTAGTTACCGTTTTCAAGACAACAATTCTAATAATGATTTGAATACCAATAACTTACCAATTATAAAATTAGAGCAATTACTTTCGCCGGGACTTTTTTACACGCATGGTTTTCGCAATTCACCGATTGTGTGGGGTGTAGGTGGACAGTTGACGCCGCGGCTGCGCGATATTGTAGATGCCAAAGAAACACGGGTGGATCGTGCCAATGCCTTTCGCTTTTCGACTTTCTTGGCTATTGATTTGCCTTTGTTTACCATTTCGGTCAAAAACAATCGGCTGCCTAAATATGATACGCAAATTGCACAACGCCAATTGGATAAAATGCTGCTGCAACGCGAATTGGACGGGCTGATGCGCCAAATGTTGCGGGCTTCTTCCGGTGAGGAGCGCCGGGCTTTGCAAAAAGAAATGGATCGAAAGAAAAAAGCCTTGAAGCGAAAATAAACAATTGGTGCAGGTGAGAAAAAGAGTGGCAAAATTGTAACGAATTTTGAAAATTTGCATTCTAGGTAGGATACAAAATCAGGATATGAATTCGTTAAGGGGTTCAAAGTCTTGGAAAGTAGCAATTTAAGATCGGTAAATCAGATTTTATCATGGTCAAAATTCCCCTTCTGATGCGTCAGTTTTACCTAAAAAGCGTGTTTTTATTTGGATGGATGCTGTTCGGAACATTGATTTTTGCGCAAAACCTGGACAAAACCGCGCAAAAACTGGAAAAATACCGCACGGACAATTGGCCTCCTGTACGCACGTACACGCGGGTTTCTTTGGGTTATGCTTTGCAGCAAAAATTCAAAATGCATGCTCAATATTGCGGTTTTGATATCAAGGGTGCGAATCGCGACTTTGTGCCGAGTGACATCAGCCGGTTTATTGGTGGCAGGGATTTGCGCACCAAGGTAGAGAGCGCCGACATTCGCGGTGGAGGCTTGATGTATTACATTTTTCACGATTCGGAATTGAATCAGCCGTTCAATGTAATGACTTTTTCGCCTTCCAAAATACTGACATTCAATCGTTTGAAAGATCAATTCGCTTTAAACCCCGATGAGAATTTTGATACATTTATCCTGACTAAAACCTGCGGTGGCTACCTCAAAGCCGCGCTGGATGCCGGTATTGAACCGCCCTATGCGGCATTCAAAGCGGCATTGGAAACCGACAGTCGGCGGGAGTCTTCCGTGCTGGCGCTTTCCGGTTCCTTCGTATCGCCCTTGAAAGTAGCGCTGGACGCTAATAATGATTTGACCGCCGAAGCTTTACTGAAATTGTGGAAATTTTATCAGGAGAATCCGAGTTATGTGGACCGCGCGTACTATCTGCGGGAGTTTGAAGGGGTCTTGATTCGCCATATCACCTCAGCTGACGAAAATCGTAAAATTGCACTCGAAGGCGGCATTGATTTAAATGGCTTATTGCCTGCCCGTTTGAAAACAACCTTTGCCTCTGGCGCAGGTTCTAACAGCGCTTTTTCGGGTACGGATTGGGAGACCATTGTTTTTGCCGATTTTGAAGAAAAAGGCACCACACGGGACAAATTATTTGCCAAACTACCCTCTCCGGCACAGATTCGCCGCTATTTTGAAGGGTTCCAGCCCGTTTTTCAAAAATCACGCGATTTTCCGGTGATGACGGAAGGCATTGATTATAAGCATTTTCTGATTGTAGATGGCATTCCCGACAATATGACTGCCAATTTTTGGGAGATTGAGTCGGTGAAACCTGGAGTGTATGAAGGCATTCCTGCTTTACAAGCTGAATATTTTAAAGATGACAAAGCCGGTACGAGCGGCTGTCGGTTTACCGTATCGGGTCGTCCTTTGCGCAAGAATTTTGAAGGCTCAGCCGCCATGCGTCCGGGTAGTTTGGAACTGTCGTATGTCATTCGCAGCAAAGTGCCGGTGGGCGGTGAATACATTCGTTTTTACATCAATGAAGAAGTGCAAACCAGTGCACATCCGGTAGCTTCGGTGGGTGCGGGTGAGTTTGACCTCACTAAAAAAGAAGATCGGAAATTTGCTTTTCAATGGAAATTTGAAGTCGATATTGAAGATAATTATAATCCGGTGAATTATGGCGAAACGCCTTACATTGGCAATCTTACGGTACGCCGCAGCGATAAAGCCTTGAATGTCAAGCTCGCAAAGATTGAAACTGACGCGCAGCGTAAGAAATTTTTTCTCACCATCGAAACACTCGATACTTACCCTTTGGAAAAAATTGATGATGTGAATATGATTCCTTATAATATTTCACTGGATATTCATTTAAAAAATAAAATATCCAATACGACTTCGGTACGTCCCTTGAAGGGTATTTTATATTTTCCGAGTATAAAACCCGATGCACCACCGGCAGAAGCACCGACCACCGGTACCGGACAAGGAGAAGGAGATGGGCAAGGGAGCAATCAGCCTGAACTGACGCCCGTAAAAAATGGCGGAAATTTATAATACCAAAAACTGTAAATCAGCTTTTTATAAATACAAAATACCCCTATATCATATTAAATATTAGTTTCAACTGGATTGCTATAATTCTTGAAAGATGAGTTCAGCTGGCATAGCAAATCCGGGAATCACCGCTTCTGCGGAGCAGATTGCAGTTCCTTTGCAAACGCGTATGTGTGTGCTATCTTCATAGACGTGTACCATATGTTGCTCAGGAAAAATATGCCAAACAATTTTTACGCCAGCCGCAAAATAATTTTCTACTTTACGATTGACCCGATTGATATTATCCGTTTTAGATATGATTTCTATTATAAATTTAGGAACTTGATTTTCACCATTTTTAGCGCGCTTAATTTGTTCATCAGAGTAGTAAGCGATATCTGGTTTCCGGTGGTTTTCCAGAAAAAAAGCGTCCGTTTCTTGTCCCAAAACGCCATTGGCAGTTCCCGCCAATTCCAATTTAGAAAAGAAAAGCAGCAAGTTTTTTAAAATGAAAAGTTGAGTTTGATCCATTGTTTTCGCTGTCTTTTCAATTACGCCATTCAGCCATTCATATTTATAGCCGTCCTCCCGTGTCAGGTATCTTTTTTTAAAATCTGCCCACGAAATACGTCGAGGTTGCGTTGCTGCTGACTGCTGCCTACCGGCTGCACTTGCCATATTATAATCATTTTTTATTTGAAATAAAATATTGCAAAACAAAAGTAAGATTTTACGGACAACTATTCAACTACAAAAATCTGCTAAATTTTCCTTTTTTTAGAACTTTTGCCCCTTACCTTTGCTGTCTGATTTTTGCACCACACATTATATTTTAGTTATCATTATTTATTTTTAATTCTTAATTAATAATTATCCATTATATGTTATCCCGACTCACGGCACATCAGGCTGGCGTTCTGGCAGTTATATTGGCGGCAATCGTGTGGAGTACCGGCGGATTATTCATTAAATTATTGCCTTTTGAACCCATGACGATTTTATTTTATCGGTCGGCGTGTGCGGCAATTTTATTTAGTGTCATTTATCAAAAAAAAGTCTTACAACTAAATGGAATTACTTTACTGGTCAGTATTTTATATGCTTTATTAATGATTACCTTTGTTATTTCCACTAAATTAACGACCGCCGCCAACGCCATTTTTTTACAATATACCGCCCCCATCTACGTGCTGCTATTAGAACCTGTGTTATTTCGGATTCCACTGGAGCGTATTAATATCTGGACCATCGTCGTATGCATCCTGGGTATGATGTTGTTTTTCCTGGGTGATTTGGAGGTGGGTAATATGACGGGCAACTGGATTGCACTGGGTTCCGGCATTTTACTGGCAGGCATGATGCTCGCCCAGCGCCGCAATGCCCCCGAACGACACGAATCGGCTATTTTCTGGGGCAATATTATTACCATTATTATAGCATTTCCGACTTATTTACAATCTGCCTCGCCAACTATGATACAATGGGGCATGTTATTATTCCTTGGTTTTATACAAATTGGCGTAGGTTATTTGTTATTTACTTACGGATTAAAAAGAGTTTTTGCCATTGAGGGGTCTCTATTGGCAATGTTAGAACCCATTTTAAACCCCGTGTGGGTATTCCTGGGCTATGGCGAAATGCCTTCGCGCTTTGCCTTGCTGGGTGGTGTAATTATTATTGTGATGCTGGCGGTACGCACAGTGATCGTTGAGCGAACACGTATAAAAAACTAAAGACTGTAAATAGCTGATAATCTAGTTATAACAAAAAACATCCGAAAAATTTATTTGGATAAAATCTAATTATTAATAAAAAAAAGAGACGAACACTTTTTACCTCTGCAAAAAATTGTATCTTGGTGAGTATAATTGCATAATGGCACTATTCCCAATATGAAGCGCATCCTGTTAATAGAGGATACCGAAGAAATCAGAGAGAATGTAGCCGAAATTCTGGAGCTACATAGCTATCATATTATTGCTGCCTGTGATGGATTGCAAGGGCTGCACCTGGCGTTGGAGCACTTGCCGGATGTGATTATATGTGACGTGAAGATGCCAAAAATGACCGGCTTTGAATTGTTGGCGGTATTACGCGGAAAGCCAGAAACGGCAGGTATTCCTTTTATTTTTATTTCCGCTTCTGCGCAAAAATCTGATATTGAAAAAGGGCGGGAATCGGGCGCTTTCGCTTATCTTACCAAGCCATTTACTTCCGATGATCTTTTGCGATTGGTCAGAAATGTTACCTAAGATTCCCGTTACATTATATTTTTATAAGAATTCATTACTAAAAAACTGATAAACATTCACTTCGTTTATAAATGCGTCGCTCTCCTCGTTTAAAATATGATATTGCGTCAGCCAATCCACAAAAGCTTTCCAGATTTTATTTTGCATGAAGCCCCATTTACCTTGCTCATCTAAATAATATTGAGCGATAAAAACCTGACTTTGTTCAACAAACGCAGGGGCAGTCGCGCTCAATTGCGGTGCCGTTTCCAACAGGATTTGCGCTGCGGCAAACGGATCATTTTTTGCAAATTGATACCCTCTGGCTGTCGCCTGTAAAAAAGCTTTAAGTGTTTTCGGCTCATTTTCAATAAAATCGGCATGCG
>JBKBWT010000330.1:0-7015 GCA_046314415.1 Saprospiraceae bacterium | reverse complement strand
GAATACGATGTGGATTGTGATAGGGAGTGCGATAGTGGGGTGGGGATTGAGTAGGATTTAAATTTTACAAGTCATTTATTTAAATGTATTGCACATCAAGTTTATATAGACAGCCTTTATGACATTTTTAGGCAACGCGGACGACGCGGAACACGCGGGTTTCCGCTGCAATTCCGCGTGTTTCTGCGTAGTCTGTGTCGTCCGCGTTCCTATTCTGGAAGACGGGAAAGCTTTATAGGTGTTGTACATAAAGTTGTGTTATAAAACATTCATTAAATATCCAATAAATTGAATAAAAGAGCGGTTAAATATAACATTACGCCGTAGGCGTTTAATATCGGTAGCCATCAGCCATGTGGTGTAGGACTGCTCCAGAGGAGCTTCACAACCATGAGGTTTAGCCCCTGATGGGGCAACCTGCTGCGATGAATCATTCGGCTACCGATATAGAAGCCCTACGGGCTACCTCACTGGATTCAGTCTTTGATTGGAAAGAATGTAGTTCCTAGTCGGTAGTATTGTCCTGTTAGTTGTTTACCAAAGCTTAAAAACCATGACCCAACAAACCCTCTATCAAAACCTCCACGCCCTTACCGACAGCCTCCTGGATTTAGCCCGCCAATACTGCTGGAATACCATAGCCCCCAAGGTTCGATACATCATCCGCAAGGTGGATACTGCCAAAATTGAAGGGATGGATCTCTGGCAACGGAAGCAATGGGAAAATCGCATCCTGAAAAACAGCCCTATTTTATCTTTGGAGCAGGCAGTGAAGGTGTTGCATCAGGATTGGAACAATATTTATCTGATTGAATTATACATATTCCACGCCAAAAAGAAAGAAACGCTTGTAGAAATAGAGGTATTAGAAAAAAGTGAATTGGAGGAAACCTACCAAGAGACATTAATCAACCACATCCCGACCTTTCATTGCAAAATTAATATGCCACTTTATCTTCCCTTTAATTCAACTGAGCGATTTGATATTAATTGGCATTTAAAAAACCTGGATTTCCACTGGAGAATGTTTTGGTTTAAGCGGAAAATGCGGAAATACTTCAAACAAAGAACAAAAACTTAGAAAACTTTAGCAATTTCCCATGCCTGCAACTTCAAAGCCAGTAAAATCATTCAAATAATAGCTTACTTTTCACCCTTACGCCGTAGGCGTTTAATATCGGTAGCCATCAGCCATGTCGGGTAGGGCTGCTCCAGAGGAGCTTAACTGCCATCGAGTTTAGCCCCTGACGGGGCAACCTATTTAGATTTACGATTCGGCTACCAATATAAAAGCCCTACGGGCTATTTCGATCTACAATACCAATCTACTGCCACTCTGTAACTTATATCCCACAACCTTCTCTTTCAATTCCTTATCTTAGCCTGTGGAGCTGATGACTTGGCAATAATAGATGACGCACGCATGGAAACAATTCAACTGGGACTGAAAGAAAACGGACGACAATTTGCCCTATTGGTCCTCGTCAATGCTTTTGTAGGGGGCATGATCGGACTGGAGCGCACGGTTTTGCCGCAATTGGCGGAACAGGCGTTTGGGATTGCCTCCAAAACGGCGGCTTTCTCCTTTATCATGGCGTTTGGCGTTACCAAAGCGGTTTTTAATTACTTCACCGGCAAATTAGCCAATTCCTTCGGGCGCAAAAATCTGCTGGTATTGGGCTGGGTCGTTGCCTTACCCATTCCGTTTATCCTCATTTATGCCGAAGATTGGGCGTGGATTGTGTTTGCCAACGTTTTATTAGGTGTAAACCAGGGATTGACCTGGAGTGCTGCCGTGTTAATGAAGATAGACCTCGTCGGCGACCGCAATCGAGGCTTAGCCGTGGGCATCAATGAGTTTGCCGGGTACGTGGCGGTGGGTTTGGTGGCGTTTTTAACCGGCTACATCGCCGATGAGTATGGCGTGCGCCCCTACCCCTTTTACCTGGGGATCGTATTTGCTTTCTCCGGCTTGTTACTAAGCTTCTTTCTGGTGAAAGATACCCACCAACACGTGGCAAAAGAGCGCAGCGTGAATACCACTGCCAATTTAAAACATCCATTCTGGGACACGACCTTGCGACATAAGTCCCTGAGCGCTATTACGCAGGCAGGCTTGGTCAATAATCTCAACGACGGAATGATCTGGGGGCTACTCCCCTTGTTGTTGCTCGCCAAACAGTTTGACCAAACGCAAATCGGCATCCTGGCTGCCATTTATCCGACGGTGTGGGGGCTAAGCCAATTGGGTACCGGCAAATTATCCGACTTGTATTCTAAAAAGAGGCTGCTGTTTTGGGGCATGCTGGGACAAGCAGTGGGCATCATCCTCTTAGTTTGGGCAAGCGATTTTGTACATTTTGCTTTCATTGGCGTGGTGCTGGGTTTAGGCACTGCATTGGTTTATCCTACCTTTTTAAACGCCATTGCCGACTATACGAATCCTGTACAACGCGCGGAAAGCCTGGGCACCTTCCGTTTGTGGCGCGACCTCGGGTACGCAATTGGAGCATTGTTGACCGGTATCATCGCCGATGCGTTTGGAATGGATGTATCTATTCTGGCAATTGGCATGCTGACGGCGGTTTCTGCTATGATTATCCTCGTGCGAATGAAAGATAAAAGGTAAGTCGCCGGACTTTTCATAAAGGTTTAGGAAACTTTGGAAGTTTCCCAAACCTCGAATTCCAAAACCAGAAAGACGATTCAAATTGTAGCTTGCTTTTCCCCCTTACGCCGTAGGCGTTATATATTGGTAGCCACCATCTATGTCGGGTCCAGCTGCTCCACAGGAGCTTAACAAGCATTTGGTTTAGCCCCTGACGGGGCAACCTGCTGCGATGAATGATTCGGCTACCAATATAGAAGCCCGACGGGCTATTTTATCCTTTTCCATCTTGCATCGCTCCAATAATATCCCGCATTTATCAAAAAATATCCCGTAGCCACCGACCGCAACACCGCAGCTATCAACTAATATCCCGCAGCTGTCAACTTATATGCCGCAGAAGCCGACTGATATGCCGTGGAAGCCAAAAAATATGTTGCGGAAGCCAACTAATATGCTGCAGCCGCCAACTTATATGTTGCAGACGGCGAATAATATGCAGCAGTTGGCAAGTTCGTGCATGAAGTTGCCAACTTCTACGTGGAACTTGGCGTCCGCAACGTTGCAGACGGCAACTTCAGCATTGCGGACGGCGTCTGCAACATATTTTATGGCTGCTACAACATATTTATTGGCAGCTGCGGCATATTTTTCGGGAAATACGAGGCGGCGGAGGGCAGTTTAAACAAAAAAGGCTACACGAATTACCTTCGTATAGCCAGTGGTCTAAAGATTTGGGTTATGATTCGTATGCTACGTCTTCTTTTTAGGAGGAGTAGAGTCATCTACTTGATAGCCCCAATCTGCCAGCTTTTTGGGGTTCTGCGGATGTACGGCTTTGAGCAGCGCTTTGGCAGCGTTATTAGCATCCTCTACCACGTCAGCCAGGTTATCGCGGTCGCGGTAATTTTCTTCCATTTTGTGCTTATGCTCTTCAGCCTGCTCGTGGTGCTTGACACCTTTTTTGGCTTTGGCGGCGATGTCCTTCCAATCAATATCCGTAAGACTGTGCAGTGGAGAGGACGCTCCGTCGGCTACATGCTTCTCATAGATAGCCAGTGCGAGATCGAAGGTCCCTTTCGGGTTGCTGGGGCGCTTGACGCGTCCTGAGGTTCTTTTACCCATGAGCTATGATTTTAAGAGTTAAGAATAAAATTTTTAACCCTACAAATATAAGTTGCTTTTCACCCGAAAAAAAGGACAGTTTACACGGGTTTCGTTCCCCTGTAATTTTGAGCTAAGCACGGTTTTTAAGAAGCTAACTGCTTGATTCAGTGAGACTTTTCAAATTTTAGGTATGCTTTTTTTGCGTTGATGCTTTTTTATGATAAAAAGTGAATAACAATGTAAAACAGTCGGATTGACCCTGCAAAAGTACGGGCAAGAGGAAGCGACCCAGTGTGAAAAACTTTCGATTGGCAGCGCAAAATTGAGGAACGGTTTTACAGCGCTGATCCCTACCATTGGTCCATCGAAAACGCCCCTAGATTGGCGCATCAGAACCAGGCAGCAGCTTTCATTTACCGGATTGTAAAATTTCGATGCACATTTTAGTTAAAATTTTCGCGCATCTTTGCTCGTTTGTTTGTTGTATGTAAATATGACTCGTAAAACAATGAATACATTCCTACAAAAGCTTCAACAAGGTGATTTACAAGACTTTACCGGCACGCAACTGCATCTGGAAATACCGCTGCGCATTGGGGTGCTCAATCAAATGATCAGCGAAGCAATTGCGGATGTGGAATCGATTCGGGAGGTAAAAATCACGCAGGTGCGCAATGGCGAGGTGACCATTGTGATTCATACAAATATTCTTACGTTTAAAGAGCGCATTATTACCGGGCGGGTGCTGAAAAACCTGGAATTTCCCAACCCCACCGTGCGCATTCAAATTACCGACGGGCTGGGTTTTACGGGTCGTAAACTGGTGTCTATGGCTTTGCCCGATGGAATGGAACTCGATGGCAAAGAACTGTGCATTTCGCTTAATCAATTCATTTTCAAAGCTATACCGTATAGCGAAGTATTTTTGCGCCTGGCAACCCGCGCAGAAGTGGAGACCCGCGAAAAGGATTTTCTGGTACGGTTGGATATTCAAAAATAGTGCAGTATTGATCACCGCAAGCTTAAGATAAAGGTCTGTTCAGTTAAATCAATCAACCTATGGCAACCACAGTAGAACGTATGCTCGCTAATAATCTGGCAGATTTTGAGGGCTTAAAATTAGAAGGCACCATTGTGCTCAATGAAGCCCTGCTAAACGCATTCATCCAAGATTATATTAATAATTTGGGCAAAGAGCCGACAGCGCAAACGCCTGGTTCGGTTACAACGGAATTAGACCTGCCCAGGCTGCTCCAGTCATTATGTGTTGACCAATTAGAAGTGCATTTGCAGGAAGGGAAAATGAATATTCAACTAAAAATCAGTAAATGACAACATGCATTATTTAAAACTAAGCCTTTTTTTCATACTATTCCTGGTGAATACGGTAAATGGACAAGACACCACGGCGCTTAAAGCTTATTTATTAGGAAAATGGGAACTGACAAAGTATGCCGAACAAGGTGTGCAGGTAGATAAACAACAAAATGCCGCTACGCAGGCGCAAACGGTGTATCAGCATGTGAGCGAGCAGCGGGTGCTCCTGTACTATGGCTACGATGTACACGCCGACGAACGGCGGACGCGGGCTTTTGAGCGGTGGCAGGCAGAAGATCGTACGCAGGAGACAAATCGTATAACGCAGGCGGTTGCTATGCCATATTATGTGGCATTTTTTGCAGATAGTACGCTGGCTACGTATAATAAGGACACGCTTGGCACTTATTTTCCGGAGTCCTGGCATTTTACTTTCGTGCCGCAAACTATGAGCATAGATATAGGGTATCCGAATCGCGGTGGTGTGCGCTGGCACGCGCAGGTATTGACGCTTACGCGCGAGCGCCTGGTCTTGTTTCTGCCGGAGGATGCCGAAGTTGTAGAGTTGGTGAAAGTAAATAATACCTTTCCTTGATAAACAGGATGTAATTTTCTGATAAATTTGATATTATGAGATTGCTGCTTACCCTCCTTCTTTTGTTGGTTAGTAATTTATTAGCTGCACAAAAGCCTTATTTTCATCAAGAAGTGAATTATAAAATTGCTGCTACGTTGATTGATTCCATTCATACGATAACCGGTAATATTGAAATAGAATATGTAAATAAGTCCCCCGACCAACTTGAATTTATTTACTTCCACCTGTGGGGCAATGCATTTCAAAATCGTACCACGGCTTTTGCCGAGCAAAAATTACGCGAGGGTAGCACCGAATTTTATTTTGCAAGCACCGGAGATTTAGGTGGCTATACTGATTTGAATTTTACCGTCAACGGTCAAAGCGCGGTTTTAGAATTGCAAAAGGATAATCCCGATATTGCGGTTTTACGCTTGCCGAAACCCTTAGAAAGTGGACAGAAAGTAACCATTCAAACGCCATTTACCTTGCGAATTCCCGCGTCCTTCTCGCGTTTAGGGCATGTGGGCGAATCCTACCAAATGACGCAATGGTATCCGAAGCCAGCAGTCTATGACGCCGATGGTTGGCATCCGATGCCCAATCTGGATATGGGCGAATATTACTCCGAATTTGGCAATTACGATGTAACCATCACGTTACCAGCAAATTATGTAGTAGCCGCAACCGGCGTTTTACAAACCGATTCCGAGCAAAATTTCTTACAACAGCAGGTAGAAAACACCAATGCTTATTTGGCAAAATTGTCCTTTATACCGAGTAGCAGCACGCAGGAAGCCTTTCCACCTTCCAGTGCCGAGTTAAAGACCATTCGTTACACCGCCGAAAACGTACACGATTTTGCGTGGTTTGCCGATAAAAGATTCAAGGTACAAAAGAGTGAAGTGCCTTTAAATTCAGGCAAAACGGTCGATACCTGGGTATTTTTCACCGAATTCGAACAACAACTTTGGAAAGACGCAATCCAATACGTCGATCGTTCCGTAAAATTTTATTCTGACCTCGTCGGCGAGTATCCCTACCCTCAGGCAACTGCCGTGCAGAGTGCGCTGAGCGCAGGCGCGGGCATGGAATACCCCATGATTACAGTGATTGGCACGGCGTACAATGCTCAGGCACTCGATGTAGTTATCACGCACGAAGTAGGACACAATTGGTTTTATGGTATCCTGGCAAACAACGAGCGCGACCACGCCTGGATGGATGAAGGTATTAACTCATATTATGAAAAGCGTTATACCAAAACGTATTATGATAATAAAGGTGTCATCATTTCCCTGCCGGATATTATACAAAAAGGCTCCAATCTTACATTTGATGAACTGGCGTACCTCTGGCAGGCACGTCGGCACCGCGATCAGGCACCGGCAACCAGCTCTAATGAG
>JBKBWT010000329.1:0-7015 GCA_046314415.1 Saprospiraceae bacterium | reverse complement strand
ATCAGATAAATAAAAAGTGCCACGCCTTGTGAGCGCAGCACTTTTCTGGTATTCTTATTTTTAACTTCCAATTTAAATTTTACCCGTTCATAGAAGCCAGAAACTCTTCGTTACTGCTGGTATGCTGCATTTGTTTGAGCAGGAATTCCATTGCTTCGTCGGGTTTCATATCGGCCAGGTGATTGCGGAGGATAAACATGCGTTGGAGGGCATCCTTGTCCAGTAGCAAATCATCGCGGCGCGTGCTGGAACGTGTAAGGTCAATTGCCGGATACAGGCGTTTGTTCGCCAACGAACGATCCAATTGCAATTCCATGTTACCCGTACCTTTAAATTCCTCGAAGATCACCTGATCCATTTTAGAACCAGTATCAATCAGTGCTGTCGCCAAGATGGTCAGCGAGCCGCCACCTTCTACATTACGAGCCGCACCGAAGAATTTCTTGGGTTTGTGCAGCGCATTAGCTTCCACACCACCAGAGAGCACCTTGCCACTGGCAGGAGCCACGGTGTTGTAAGCGCGTGCCAGACGCGTAATCGAGTCGAGCAGGATGCACACATCATGTCCGCATTCTACTAGGCGCTTGGCTTTTTCCAGCACAATACCTGCTACACGTACGTGATTGTCCGCCGGTTCGTCAAAGGTAGAAGCCACTACTTCTGCCTTTACGCTGCGCTTCATATCCGTTACTTCCTCCGGACGTTCGTCCACGAGGAGCACGATCAGGTAGCATTCCGGGTGATTTTTGGCAATGGCATTGGCAACGTCTTTCAACAAGAAGGTTTTACCGGTTTTGGGTTGCGCCACGATCAAACCACGCTGTCCTTTACCAATGGGTGTGAACAGGTCAATCATGCGGGTACCAAAATCGCGTCCGGTTGGCGAAGTCGTCAGTTTGAATTTTTCATCTGGGAAAAGTGGTGTCAGGTAGTCAAATGGTACCCGATCGCGAATATCTTGCGGTTCTAGTCCATTGATTTTAGAAACCCGTAATAGGGCGAAGTATTTCTCCCCTTCTTTCGGCGGGCGAATCGCACCGCGCACCGTATCCCCGGTACGCAAGCCAAAGAGCTTGATTTGCGAGGGCGACACATAAATATCGTCGGGGGAAGTCAGGTAGTTATAATCCGAAGAACGCAGGAAGCCATAGCCATCCGGCATCATTTCCAGAATACCTTCTCCTTCAATGATACCGTCGAGTTCAATATCAAACTCGTCCGTTGGCACAGTGCGGCGGTCCCGATCGCGATCGCGGTCACGATTGTCCCGCTCACCCCGATCCCGGTCTCTATCGCGGTCGCGATTGCGATCTCTATCGCGGTCACGATCTTCTACGGGCGCGCGATCTTCGACAGGCGCTTCTTCAAACTCATCTTCATAAACCGGTGTTTCCCTGCGTGCCCGCAGTGGCAGCGGTGCCTCTGGTGCAGGTTGAAACTCATCTCGAGTTACCTTTTTACGGGTGCGGCGGCGCCGGGTACCGTCTTCCGAGTCGTCATCCGGATCATCATTCCCGAAGTTTCTTTCCTGGGTGGCGCCATTACTGGCTTGATAGCGAACGGAGTCATCCGTTGCATCCTCGAGGTTCGCGACTGGGGGCAGGTAATTCTCATCATCATCATCGAGGGGGGTCGGGGTGAAGTCGTCTTCATCATCCAATTCGGTAGAAGCACCACCTAATGCCTGGAAGTCGAGAATTTGATAGATTAAATCTTGCTTGTTTAGTCGCTTGTACCCGCTGATACCCAATCTTTCGGCTACATCGCGTAGCTCTGGAACCAGCATTTCATTCAATTGCGAAATATCGTACATACGATGATGTATTGTTGATTGTTGGAATGTTTAAACAATAATTGCTGTAAGTAAAAAAACATTAGAGTAATAGTGGATTCAAGTATGTGGGGATTCTCTCCAATTCCTTAACCTGTATTAACTAATAACCTATTCGCAGCCCAGCAACCTCACTTCCCAGGAGTGTTGTTCCAATATTAATTAAAAACAGGGAATACAGCAGGAATTGAGATTTTATCACCTTAATCAAACCAAGCTTAAACTGAATGCTGATGTATGGTGGTGTGCCTTCGCGTTCTTGCTACTGCAAAAATACATAGAAATTTTTGTTTTCAAATAGTATCTTTGCAAAAAAGATAACTAAAACTTTTTAGGAAAGTTCAGTTATGGAATTTGTTTTTTTCACTTACTGGAATTATAACGTATTATGCTCCAAGTTAGTTTCCTACGCAATCAGAAAGATCGTGTTATTGAAGGGTTAAAAAAAAGAAACTTTTCGGACGAAGATTTACAAATCGTTGAAGACATTTTACAACTCGATGATACGCGGCGCAACGCGCAGTCGGAGTTGGATGCTGCGCTTGCCGAGCGCAACTCGCTTTCGCGGGAAATTGGCGAACTGATGAAGCAGGGCCAACGCGAAGCGGCAGAAACCAAAAAAAATCGGGTTGCTACGCTGAAAGATCAGGCAGCGGTACTCGAACAGCGGCTCAACGAGGCGCAGGCGCAAATGGAACAACTCCTGTACCGCGTACCCAACATTCCGCATGCATCGGTGCCTTATGGCAAATCGGCGGAGGATAATGAAGTGTTTAAAGCCTGGGAAAAACCGATGCCCGAACTGCCGACAGATGCCCTACCGCACTGGGAATTGGCAGCAAAATATAATGTCTTTGACCTGGAATTGGGTACCAAATTGACTGGTTCGGGTTTTCCGGTGTATCGGGGTAAAGGTGCCAAATTACAGCGAGCCTTAATTACCTTTTTCCTGGATGAAGCCACCAAAGCGGGGTACGAAGAAATTCTGCCACCTTTAATGGTGAACGAAGATACGGCCCGTGCTACCGGACAATTGCCTGATAAAGAGGCGCAAATGTATTACGTAGAACGTGATAATTTGTACCTGATTCCTACTGCTGAAGTGCCAGTGACCAATATTTATCGGGATGAAATTCTGGAAGAAAAAAATCTTCCGATCAAATTAACCGGCTACACCCCTTGCTTTCGCCGCGAAGCGGGTTCTTATGGCGCGCACGTACGGGGCTTGAATCGGGTACATCAGTTTGACAAAGTGGAAATTGTACGCATGGAACATCCTGAGCGTTCGTATGAGGCTTTAATGGAAATGCTGGAACACGTATCAGCCTTGTTAGACAAACTCGAGCTTCCCTATCGGATTTTGCGCCTGTGCGGCGGCGATATGGGCTTTACCTCGGCATTAACCTTTGATTTTGAGGTTTTTTCCGCAGCGCAGCAGCGTTGGTTGGAGGTAAGTTCGGTATCCAATTTTGAAACTTTTCAAAGCCATCGCTTGAAATTGCGATTCCGCGATGGAGACAAAAAAACGCAGTTAGTACATACACTCAACGGTAGCGCCCTGGCATTAGCCAGAATTGTTGCGGCATTACTGGAAAACAACCAAACGCCTGAAGGCATTGTTATTCCTACTGTATTAAGACCTTACACCGGTTTTGACCTTTTGTCGTAGAATGTACTATGCCCGTCGAAGGACATGAACTTCGCAAGCGGTATTTTGGTTTATAAAAGGAGTAAAAGACGAGCTAAAACCGTCTGAATGATTTAAAAAACTGTAATAAAATTATGTTTGGATACATTGTAATTGCCGGTCTCTTTTCCGTTATCGGAATGGTTATCAGCATGCGTTTGCGCGGTAAATTCAATCACTACAGTCAAGTACCACTGCGCAATGGAATGAGCGGCGCTGAAGTAGCCGAAGCGATGTTGCGTCACTATGGTATTCAGGATGTACGTATCACCGAAGGGCAGGGTTTTCTGAGCGATCACTACAATCCGCTGAATAAAACCGTGAACCTCAGCCCGGAAGTATTTCATGGCAGAAATGTAGCTGCTGCCGCGGTTGCTGCGCACGAATGCGGACATGCCGTACAGCATGCCAAAGCCTACGCGATGTTGCAAGTGCGTTCGGCGCTGGTGCCGGTCGTGAATATTGCCGCTGGTTTACAGCAATACTTATTGTTGTTTGCATTGGGGGCATTTGGCGTGCAGGGAAGTGATTGGCTCTTGTTGATTACGGTTATTGTCTTTGGTATCACCACCTTATTTAGTCTGGTGACCTTACCCGTAGAATTCGACGCCAGCCGTCGTGCATTGGTTTGGCTAGACCAAAGCGGTGTAGCCCGTGGCGAAGAATACAATGGTTCGAAAGATGCTCTTTGGTGGGCAGCCATGACTTACGTAGCCGCAGCTTTATCCGCATTGGTAACGCTGTTGTACCTGGTCTTTAGAATGAACAACGATTAATATCAAATTCATTATCAGGTAAAATGTGATTGGTAGTTGTAAAATTGCCAATCACATTTTTATTTAAACAATGATGTTTCCTCGTGCGAGCTTCCCTTTTTACACTAATATTTGCTACCTTTGCGGCACATTTTAAAGACCAAAATAACTCAAATCATGCAAGCGGAAGAAGTTAAACAATACATACAGCATGCTGAGGAACTGATGGAGCATGCCCTGGACCACCTGCAAAAAGAACTCACCAAAGTAAGAGCGGGTAAAGCTTCCACAGGTATGCTGGAGGGCTTGATGGTGTCCTATTATGGCACGCCTACGCCAATTAATCAGGTAGCCAACGTTGCTACCTCCGACGCCCGCACGCTGGTGATTCAACCTTGGGAAAAGAACATGCTGGGACCTATTGAAAAAGCCATTTTTGAAGCCAATTTAGGTATTACACCACAAAATGATGGCGAAGTAGTACGGCTTTCAATTCCGCCACTCACCGAGGAACGCCGCAAAGAAATGGTGAAGAAATCCAAGGGGCTGGGCGAAGATGCCAAAGTGAGCATTCGCAATGCCCGCCGCGACGGCATGGAACACATCAAGAAAGCAGTGAAAAACGGCTTCCCGGAAGACATGGGCAAAGCCAAAGAAGCAGAAATCCAGAAAATGACCGACCAGTACATTAGCAAAATTGATCATTTGATAGAGGTGAAAGAAAAAGATATTATGACGGTGTAAAAAATAATGGATGATCCATTCATTTCGATAAGCATCCGTATTGTAACTTATAATATCTCAAGAGATTGCAATTTTTTGCAGTCTCTTGTTGTTTTAAGCCGAGTGCAATCCATTGCATTTAATTATGATCTTATTAAATTTTATAAAATTTTTATAATGATTGTAAAAAATCACCTTCTTAGCCTTCTTCTTTTATTGATTATTACATTTTTCGCTTGCGGCGAACCTACGCCTACACCCAAACCCCGCGCCTATCCGCGCGTGATCTACCCCGAAAAGGCGTATCAGCAATTTGACGAGCAGTATTGTAATTTTACATTTCAATACCCCACTTACGCGGAAATTCAGCAAGACACCAATTTTTTTGAAGAAAAGCCGGCGCATCCGTGCTGGTTTGATGTGTATATGCCGGCATTCGACAGCCGTTTGCACGTGAGTTATTACCCTATTTCCCAGCAAAATTCATTTAAAAAACTCAAGGACGACGCTTTTGAAATGCTCGATTGGCACAATAAAAAAGCCAATTACATTGACGAGCGCCGCGTTGAAAAGCCCAATAAGGTGAGCGGCTACGTCTTTATCCTGGACGGTCCGGCGGCTTCGCCCATGCAATTTTACTTGACCGATAGTACGCACCATTTTCTGCGGGCAGCTTTGTATTTTAATACCCAGGTGAATCCTGACTCATTGGCACCAGTTTACAAATTTGTAGAAGAAGATATATTTAAAATGCTGGAAACGTTTGAATGGAAGGGCGGGCAATAGGGTAATGGGTCGATAGGGGAATTCCTCGTATCCTTATTACCAAATTATCACCCTATCATCCTATCACCCCATCACCCAATTATTTATCTTTGCGTCACCTTCTGAATTTCAACTAACACTGGAAAGTCTGATGTCTGGCATCTGGCTTCTGGCATCTAAATAATTATGTACAACGGCAAAAAAGTAGTAGTCGTGCTGCCGGCTTACAATGCAGCGCTGACCTTAAAGCGAACCTATGATGAAATCCCGCTGAATCTGGTGGATGAAGTGATTCTCTGTGATGATGCCAGCCGGGATAATACGGCAGAACTCGCCCGGCAAATCGGCATTCGCCATGTGCTGGTACACGAGCAAAACAAAGGCTACGGCGGCAATCAGAAAACGCTGTATAACAAGGCATTAGAACTCGGTGGTGATATTATTATCATGCTACATCCCGATTATCAGTACACGCCCAAACTCATTCCCAGCATGGTGAATATCATCGGCGAAGACCTTTATCCGGTGGTGCTGGGTTCACGCATTCTGGGCAGGGGTGCACTGGCAGGCGGCATGCCTTTGTACAAATACATTGCCAACCGTTTCCTGACTTTTACCCAGAATTTACTGGTAAATTATAAATTATCTGAATATCATACCGGCTATCGCGCTTTTAGCCGCGAAGTGCTGGAAAGTATTCGTTTCAATGCCAATTCCGACGATTTTGTCTTTGACAATGAGATGCTGTCGCAAATCATTTACGCCGGTTTTCACATTGCCGAGGTAACCTGCCCGACTAAATATTTTGAAGAGGCTTCTTCTATCAACTTCAAACGGAGCATGAAATATGGCTTAGGCGTGTTACGCGTATCGCTCAACCATCGGCTGGCAAAAATGGGATTGCTCAAATTGCCTATGTACGAAAACACAAACCATTCGCAGCAAAGCCGCAGGCGAGCTTAGCAGAAGGTTTTTACATCGGTTTTTGAGAAAAAGTTAGTTTTCAACTTTGTCGAATGCTACTTTTCCCAAGTAAATAGCCGCGAGCAAAAGTGTGTACGCAAGTGTTGCAGTCATAGATGTCCAAAGTAAAGGTATTTCAAAAGCTTATCCAAAATTTTTACGTAAAGCAATTATTAACTGATATTACGCAGCGCATAAATTTTGAAAATTGAGTTCATTGACAGTATGACCTTTAAGCTGAGCAAGTTTGTCCCAGGCAGCTTGGAGAGCAGCGAGGTAAATACGGTGTTT
>JBKBWT010000328.1:0-7016 GCA_046314415.1 Saprospiraceae bacterium | reverse complement strand
CTTTATTTAATATTATTAGAAGCTACGACCACCAGTTTTGTATCAATTTTTCAAACAACTTTTTATTATAAATTTATTTTTGTCCAGATACTTACTTTCGGTGTGATAGAAAGATAGTCTCTTTTTTGAACTTCTTTAACAGTCTTTTTAAGCGCTCTGAATAAACTATTTACTTGTATCAATCTATCTGTTGCTCCCCAGCCTGGAATTTTGAAGTCCGTTATACTCAATGTTTCTGTAGTTAAGCTCTCAAGTAAGGATATGTATTTTTTCCGAGTTGGATGATCCAGAATATCTTTATATTCTGTAAGAATTTTATGCTTAATTTCCAGCGCCATTTGAGAAAGCCTGCTTGTCTTTTTCTGCATAGCAGCCTCATAACGATCAATCAAAAAGGCGCTTGATCGAACTTCAATACCTGCAACTGCCTTTTTTACATATTGAGCTAATTGAGAATGTGTTACTTGGCTAATGTCCAAACCTAGTGCTGCATCAAAATCTGCTTTCTTAAAGATCAGTAAATCTGGTCTTTTTCCAATTGTATCTAATTCATTTTGAAATTCTTGATAAAACCGATCGAATCCATCCTCCCCCGCAACCAAATCATCCGATTTTCCATATTTAACCGCGACAAAATTTGTGGAAGTTTCATTAATTGCGGTTATTATCAGACGCTCTGCCCAGTCACCTTGCTCTTTGTTGGTTATGAAATTGGAAGATGCCTGCGTCGGTATTTTGGCAGGGTCGCGTGGCAGTTCAAAGTCCAACAGGGTAGTAGGCACATTTTTCGTTAACGCCCTTATTTTCTCGTAATAGTTCATTTCTATATATTCCTTGAGTCAGAACAAGTTAAAATTGATTTTCCTAATGCGCTTCAAACCAAGTCTTCCCCACGCCCACGCCCACTTCAATCGGCACTTTCAAATCCGGCAGCGCATTTTTCATTTTTTCTATGACAATCGGCTTGATGGCTTCTACTTCGTCCTTTGGGGTGTCAAAAATTAATTCGTCGTGTACCTGGAGGATCATTTTGGTTTTAAAACCACCATCTTTCAACGCTTTATGAATATCCACCATGGCGATTTTAATCATATCCGCCGCAGTGCCCTGGATGGGCGTGTTGATCGCAATGCGCTCGGAGTTGCTACGTTCGAGTTGACTTTTGGAATTGATGTCGCGCAGGTAGCGCCGGCGTCCCATCAGCGTCGTAACATATCCATTACGCCGGGCTTCTTCAATGGTGCGCTCCATGTAACTCCGCAAACCCGGATATTGATTGAAATATTGCGTGACCATGCCGCTGGCTTCGGTGCGTTTGATGCCGAGTTGCCGCGAAAGGGTAGTGGCGCCACCACCGTAAATGATCGCAAAATTAATGGTTTTGGCGCGATAACGCTGCTCTGTGCTTACTTTGTCAAATTCCACATTGAACACCCGCGCTGCCGTTGCCCGGTGAATATCCTGATTGGATTGGAATGCTTCCAACATCGCTTCGTCGCCACTGATTTCAGCGATCAAACGCAATTCGATTTGCGAATAATCCGCAGACATCAACAAATGATTTTCGTCTCGTGCCACAAATGCCTCGCGCACGCGTGCACCCTCGGCAGTGCGAATGGGAATATTTTGCAAATTCGGATTATTTGAACTCAATCGCCCGGTTGCAGCGAGGGCTTGATTGAAAGAACTGTGAATGCGTCCGGTACGTGGATTCACCATTTTAGGCAAGCCATCTACGTAGGTGGAAAGCAATTTTTGCAAACCACGATGTTTTAAAATATCGCCTGCCACCGGCACATAGTTGACCAAATCTGCCAGAATTTCTTCATTGGTAGAATACTGACCGGTTTTGGTTTTCTTACCGCCGGGGGCTTTGAGTTTGTCAAACAACATTTCCCCGACTTGCTTCGGCGAGCCGATGTTGAATTTTTCGCCGACCTGCTCGTAGATTTTATCTTCAAGTTTCAGAATCTCTTTGCCCAGCTCAACTGCATAATCCTGCAAAAATGCCACATCTACTTTGATCCCTTCAAACTCTAGGTCCGTCAGCACTCTGATGAGCGGTTCCTCAATGTCATAGTACAATTTATCCAGGCTATCTTTTTTCAACTGTGGTTCCAAAAATTCCTGCAATTGCAAGGTAATGTCCGCATCTTCCGCTGCATAGTCTTTCACCAATTCCACATCGACTTCCCGCATGGTAAGTTGCCCTTTGCCGCGCTTGCCAATGAGTGATTCGATTTTAACCGGCTGATATTTCAAATACGTCTCCGCCATGTAATCCATGCTGTGCCGCAGTTCCGGCTCGAGCAAATAATGCGCAATCATAGTGTCAAAATACGCACCGCGCACTTCCACGCCATACCATTTCAGCATAATGGCGTCATACTTGATATTCTGACCAACTTTACAAATCTTTTCATCTTCAAAAATTGCTTTAAACTCATGCACCACGGCACGCGCCTCGGTCTGGTCTTCGGGAATAGGCACGTAGTAAGCCTCGTGGGATTTGATAGAAAAAGATAATCCGACCAACTCTGCCAGGTTTGGATCAATATTCGTCGTTTCGCTATCAAAACAAAAACTGCTTTGTTGGGCTAAAAGTGCAATTAACGCTGCACGCTGCTTCGGCGTATCTACCAAATGATACGCGTGCGGGGTATTATGAATGTTGAATTCGGCAACTGAATGAGCCGCCGGAGCGGCGACACTCGCTACTTCTGCTTCGTCAAATAAAGAACCTTGCTGCGGATTAGCGTTTGTTTTGGGCTTCGGTGCCGGTGCTTCTTCTTCACCCAGAATTTGCTTTGCCAAACTTCTGAATTCCAACTCTTTAAATATTTCTGCTAATCGCTCTTTGTCTGGCGGATCTATTTGGAAAGACAAGTCGTCATAATCAATGGGTACATCCGTATCAATCAGCGCCAGTTTTTTGGATAACAATCCCTGATCAGCAAATTTTTCAACCTGCTCTTTTTGCTTGCCTTTTAATTTATCAAGATTCGCCACCAAATTTTCTACGGTATCAAATTCTGCCAGCAATTTAGCGGCTGTTTTCTCCCCAATTCCGGGAATACCCGGAATATTATCAACGCTGTCGCCCATTAAACCCAACATATCCACCACCTGATCCACTCGCTGAATCTGCCAGTTTTCCTTTACTTCTTTTTCTCCCCAGATTTCCACTCCATTGCCCTGCCGGGAGGGTTTATACAAGAAAACTTTATCAGAGACCAATTGCCCAAAGTCTTTGTCGGGCGTCACCATATAAACCGTGCAACCTGCTTTTTCCGATTTTTTGGCAATGGTACCAATCACGTCATCCGCCTCATAATGATCCACCATTAAAATGGGGATTTTAAACGCATGCAGAATTTCCATTATATAAGGAATCGCAATCCGAATGTCGTCGGGCTGCTCTTCGCGGTTGGCTTTATACGCTTCGAACATGGTGTGCCGGAAGGTAGCAGTAGGCGGGTCAAACGCCACCGCAAGGTGGGTGGGATGTTCATTTTGCATCAAATCCCACAGGGTACGGACAAACCCCATAACCGCTGAAGTATTAACACCCTTGGAGTTGATAAGTGGTCGAGTAATAAACGAGAAATGCGCCCGGTACACTAGCGCGTGACCATCGAGGAGAAACAAGCGTTTGTCTGACATGAAACAATTTTGTTGTAAAGATACAAAATTGTCAGTAGCGCTGAGGAATAATCGGCGGGACATTTCACTAAATATTCCTCAGCACCACTCGTTTTGACTAGAATACTACATTATATTTTAATAATAATTGCTGGGTCAAACTTACGCGTCTGCCGAGTCCGCTCACGCCATTGGGGGCGTCGTAATCCGTGATTTGCACTTGAATATCGTGATCATAAAAAATATTAGCGGTCAAAGACAATTGTAAACCCTTGAAAATGTTAAGCGCTAATTCATTTGTCCAATCCACATCAATATTTTGCGGATCATTCACATAATTAGAAAAGAGCAGCAATGCGGAAGTGTAAGCCAGACGGTCTTGCAAAAATTTACTGGTATAGTTGATGCGCATCAATGAACCGAATTGCGCATCCACATTTTCAAAATCCACAATGGTGCCACTGGCATTGCGGGTAACCGGGTTGCCCTGGACTCCGGTGGCGGCAATCTCGTCATTAGCAACGATAATAAACTTAGCAGCAATCGGGGAGTAGTAAAAAGATATCTTAGGATTGGGTTTGTAATCTATACCGGTAGAAAGGGTAATCGTAGCCGGTGCAAAGAAACGCGACAATAAATTACTCGTATCGCTCAATGCGCCCGGAAAATTACCTGGTAACGCGGGGTCATTGTAAGTGGGCGTAATCTGACTAAAGAGAAAAAAGTCAGCAGTATAGAAGAACTTGGAAGTTTCACTTGCTTTGAAACCCAATTTTGAATTCAACCGGAATTCGTCAATTGCTTTCTGAAATGGAATTTGCTGGGTTGTACCTTGTGCAATCACTCCAGAACCAAGCCGTTGCAGCCCAAACTGCCAGTTACCTAAGTTATCCCAAGCTAAGCGGTTCTTCCGATACTTGGCGAAAATATTAGTAGCACCACCGAACCCTAGTCGATTCTGACCAGCCCCCTGCCGAGGGTTAAGTTGAAATAATTGCGCAAAGTCAAAACCCACGCCCGCCCCGGTACGCCAACCTTGAATGGTGTCGGATTCAGCATTTTGCGACCAGGCAGTAGTGAATACCAAAAGGAAAAGTAGGAGGGTAAAGCCTTTTCTCATGTTGTAACTTTTTAGGAATGAAGTCTTTTTAAGAACGTATTTTATAAAAATAATTTCAATATCAAAAATAGGAAAACCTTGCTTACTTAGAAGCATTATCATTTTGAATAGCCGTCAATTTTGAATTTAATCAATACTATTGCATCCCACCCGGATTTGTGGTAGGCGGAGGAGCAGCCGAAAAAACTTCAACATTTTCAGAAGAGAGTTTACTCAGTGGTACTACAATACGTCGGTCTTCAGCTTGCAGCGTAAAAGAATTGTGATCTACTTCAATCACCGTTCCCTTCACGCCCTGAATGCCAATAACATCTCCGATTCTTACTTTTTCCTTGTTGTAAAAAGAGGATAAAAAATTTGCCACAATCTGACGAGAAGCGAATCCATAACCAATGGCGAAAGCCAGCACCACACCAGCAAGTATGATCGAGATGTTGTCTTGTATAAACTCCGTATCAATGCCTGCTTGAGAGAGCGTGATCATTACTACATTTAAAAAAAGGAAGTAAAAAACTACATTAGCAATGGTAGTAGAGGCAGGAATGCCCAAAGACTGACATGTGGTTAGAACGATTTTTTTTAGGAAGTCGGCAACCAAGATACCAATCACAAATACGACCAATGCCGAAAGCAATTTTGGAATATAGTTGAGTAAATTTCCCATTAATAAAGTTACTGCCTCCATACCCAACACATCGGTTGCAGCAATAATAAACACGAAAAACAATAGGTAATACAGGATTTTTGACAATAAAACGCTGGGTACTATTTTAAGATTAGATTTGTGAATCACCTCGATTTCGTTCAATCGCTCGGCAAGACGGTCTATCCCAATGCCTTTCAATAATTTTTTCACCACTTTAGCCACCAGACTAGCCACTAGCCAGCCGATGAGCAACACGACAAGTGCGCCGAGAATGTTATCTATAACTGCCGCAAAATTGAGCAGTAATTCTTCAACAATTTTTAAGGCATTAATTTCCATGTTTAGGTGCTTTTGTTTTGTGGTTATCTTATAATTTGTTCTGTATCAGGACCTCCAGGTCCTCTGCTTTTCATTTGATCATCAATCATATCTGAAGGAGGTGTTGAACTTGGATGATAAGCTTGATTCGTTACTTTTCCTCCGGCAGCGACAATAAACAAATTGAAAATTTTCGGCAAGTACATATCCAGCACATGTCCTACCAGTCTAACCGCATTGAGGGAATTTAAGATGCCTGCCTTTACCCGCTCTTCATGTCTTTCAGAATAAATCTGCTCAGCATCTTCCTCCAGCCTCTTAAAACTGTTTACTTGCATTATGAATCAGTTATGGGTAAAATAGTTCTTCTTTTATTTGTTGGGCTTTTTCTTTGGCTCTTTTGAGTTTCATTTTTACAGCGCTTTCCGTTTTTTTCAAAACGTCTGCTATCTCTTTGATTGATAAATCATCCTGATATTTCATCAATAATAGGGCACGATCACCAGCCGGTAACGCTTCCAAAACACGTTTGAGTTGTTGGGTTTCCATTTCTATTAGTGCCTCATCAGAAACTTCATATTGAACATCGGGCGCTTTTTCAATATCTTCTGAAAAAATATCACTTTTTTGTTTTCGCCGCAAGTAGTCGATGCAATAGTTATAAGCTATTGAATAAATCCACGTGGAGAACTTGGCTTTATCTTCAAACTTGCTAAGATTTAAAAAAATCTTCATAAAGATTTCCTGCGTGGCATCTTCTGCCAGCATTTCATCTTTCAGAATAGTAAGGCATTTTGCGTAAATCTTTGAAGCATAGCGTTGATATAACAAGCTGAAGCACATGCTCGCCTGCGTTTTGAGGTAACTGCTAATTACTTCAAAGTCTCTCATTCCGTTATGACAGCCGGTTTTCAAGGCAAGGAGGTGTTTTAAAGGTTACGAGATTGTTTAAATTACAAAACACCTGCTAAACAACTTTTTGCTTGTTATTATGACGTATGATTGTGTAAAAAGACACATTTTTGCACACGAAATTTGCAAAAAAGATGTAAAGACAGGAAAATAGTCTTTTCCGGCAAGCTGGTTAGTGTAAAATTGAGAAGATATTTGCAAATATAAAAATCTTGCAGCAAATACAAAGCGAATATATACAATATTTTTTAGAGGCGAGGCTATATAAAAACAAAAAAGCCTCTTAGAGGAGGCTTTGATTGGTATTTTATGTCTTTTTGCTCCTGACAGGAGCGAGGCATAAATAAATAAAAAAGTGGCGGCGACCTACTCTCCCGC
>JBKBWT010000327.1:0-7033 GCA_046314415.1 Saprospiraceae bacterium | reverse complement strand
GATTATTTACAACCAAATCAGAATGAAGCGCCAATATGATATGGATATGATATTGGGTATTTGTGCCGGTCTTTGGAATTTTTTAATATGCTGATAATCAATTTGACGCAAGTCTATTATTTATTCTTTCATTATTCATCATTCATTTACCTCCTTATTCATTTTTTCATTACTTACCCCAATGTTGTACCACTTTGCGGGAGTAAAACATCACGGCTGCCAGGGCGACGAAAATGCCCAAACTGCCCGCCAACAGGGCATAATCTTCCAATTGTAACACGATGGAAATGAAGCCGTAAATCGCCACGAGCATAAATGCCAACTGAATACCGAGCCGGGTACTTTTTAAAATGGAGGCGCTGTAGATTACAATCAGATCAATGGTGGCAATGGCTGCAATGAGATACGCAAAATTAAAGCCGATTTGCTCGGATAATGATAAAAGTAGTAAATAAAAAACGCTGATCGCTAAACCGATTAAAAAATATTGAAACGGATGAATGTGAAAACGACGAATGGTTTCAAAAAAGAAGTAAATAAGGAAGGTTAAACCGACGACTAAAATCGCATATTTAGCGGAGCGATTATTTTTAGCATATTCATCTACTGATTTTATAAAACGCACGCCAAACGCGGAATTGCCGAGCTGAAACGCTTCGCCTTTCCAGCTTTGCGGATAATTACGATTCAAATCCAGCACTTTCCATTGCGCCGTGAAGCCATTAGAGGTAATATTGCGCTGATCGGGTAAAAAATTGCCTTCAAAACTCGGCGAATTCCAGTCGGATGTAATATTTACCTGCGTTTCTTTACCAATCGGCTCCAATTTTAAATAATCGCTGCCATTTATTTTAATCGGCACGGAAAAATTATAAGATGTACCATCCACATTTAGCGGCACGCCGATACTTACCCCGGAAGGTAATAATTTGGAATCCGCCACGCCCGGTTCCATGCGCAGATTATTACCTGCCCAATTCACATTAATGATACTTTTAATACCACTCATCCCGGAAATGCCGACCGAGAGCTTCGCCTGATCCCACAGCACGTCTTTCGCATCGATGTGTAAATTGTCAAAATTGGGCTGCTCAAAAACGCCTTGTAATGTCATATCTGCCTGATACAGAATCACATCGAAGATGCCGCGCTGCCGCACCTGATGTTGAGCATCGCCTTTCACTTCGAGTTTCAGGGGCAGAAAATGCGCCACTTCCTGCACCGCGTTCTTTTTGCCGTCTTCATATTCCACCCAGCGATTATAAGGAATCGTGAGCACCGGACCAATAATGGTTTGCGGCGCACCCCAGGCATTACTGACCTCCTGAATCACTTCCTGCTGCCGCTGCTGGCGCTCCTGGATCAATTCCTGTATCATTACATTCGGTATCATCAGTAATAATATCAGGAATCCGATGGAAATTAATTTTACAAACAACGACTGCTTGAGCCAATTGCTAAAGCGCTGAAAACCAGCTATTTCTTGTGGTTGCATAAGTTTAAATTTTAAAAGTACTTTGAAATACAAAGTTTATTTGCAAAAAAATATTATTGCTTTTTCTTCATCGGTTTTTCAGGCGTAAGTGCCCCGGCACTGTGTAATAATTTTTCCAGTGCTTCCAAATGCTGCTCAAACGCTTGTCGTCCTTCCTTGGTGGCGCGGTATTTCGTATTCGGTTTTTTACCGATGAATGATTTTTCTACCTCGATATATTTAGCGGCTTCTAAATATTTTAAATGACTTGCTAAATTTCCGTCGGTAATTTGTAATGGATCCAATAAATCTTTAAGTCCATTAAAATCCATGTAATCATTTACCACCAGGGCGGACATAATTGCCAGGCGTTTATTATTTTCAAAGGCTCCGTTTAAATCTTGTAATATATCTTTCACGTTTTTTGTGTTCGTGTGTTCGTGTGTTCATGTGTTCAAGTCCAACATTGCATGAATACTTGAACACATGCATACATGAACACGATTAACGCTCATATTTATAATATAAAATTGTGCCATATATTAAGTGCAGTACACCAAAGCCTAAAGCCCAGAAATACAAGCCATTAGCCGGGAAGAGCGCCGCCAGCAGTCCGATTAAAACTTCCCAAATGCCGAGTTTGCGAATATCACTAAATGTAAAATTGCCGGCGTTTATTAATGCCAATCCATAAAAAACCAGCGTAGATGCCGCCAAAAGTGAATAATAACCGCGATCATACATAATAAGCACAAACGCAGCACCTGCTGCCATCGGAATGGCGAAATTCACGGCAGCCCGCACCGCTGCTCGGTTCCAGAGGATTTGCCCGGCTTTTTTTGCTTTGAGGTAACTCAGCCACACGCCCGTACCTGCTGCCAGGATAAAAACGGTGATGGCGGTGAGGAACAAAGGTAAAGCGCCCGGCGAAAGCAGCCCTTCTGTCATTGCCTGATACCGCACGGTGGGCGAATAGTAAATAATGCGATAGGCGACCGCCGCGCCGATGAGCGCGTAAATGCCCGCCATGATTGCCGCCCAGGCGCTCAGCGAAAGGAAACGCGTGGACCGCTCCATGATAGAGCGAATCTGCGCGAGGTCATTTTGTGGATTGTGCTTGGTCATAAAAGTACTTTGCGATACAAAGTTATAAATTTTAGATTTTACATGCAAGTAAAATAAGCATTTTAATTTTTACAAATTGGCTTCCCGGAATAAATGCCTGGTTTTGAAGGGTTTAAAACCGTGACGTTCGTAAAATTGAATGGTTTTGGTTTTGGTAGCGCCCACTTCCAGCAGGTATGCCATCTCGCCATAGCGGCGTCCGTTGAATAAAGTTTGGAAAAAATGACTGGCGATACCCTGACCGCGATAGGCTTCTTTGACTAATAATTCGTCGATAATGAGCATGCGCCCGCCAAATTCATTGCTCCAGAACCAGGTAAGTATGGCATAACCTATGATCTGGTTATTTAGTTCAAATATAATAATATCGCCCACTTCAGGGTGTTGGGTCATTGTTTCAACGGTTCGAACAATTTGTGCGTGACTCATCGCTCCTACCGTGGTAGCTGCATCATCAGCGTATAATTCCAATATCATGTTTTCCAATTCGGTAAAATCGGCGGGGCGGTACGAGCGGAATATAATATCTTGCATCATATTGACATAATAAGGAGCCATTGTATAATGTTTAACCGCATACAAAGGCTTGATTTACGGCAAAATTATATTATTTTTTGATATAAAGAAATATGATTTTTACTAATGATGTTTACATTGATAAAGATTTATCGAATCAACGTAAATGCCCCGGAAAACTGGCGTTCTATTCCATCATTCATTAATAGTTTGGCTATGTAAACATACACCCCGTTGGGCGCCGGATTGCCCTTAAATTCCCCGTCCCAGCCGGCATTGGGATTATTGGGTTCTAAATCCTGTCTTTGAAAAACCAGATCGCCCCAGCGATTAAAAATCTGTAACTGGGTAATTTGTTTTAAATCTGAACCACCAAATATCATAAACGAATCATTATTACCATCGCCATTCGGGGAAAAGGCAGTTGGTTTAAAAATTTTATAATATTGTAAATCCAAGAAAACCAAGCTATCGCACCCATAAACCGATTGCAATGTAATATTACGGGTACCTTCAATATTATATTTATACGGTCCAACATGGAAATATTCACCTTCAAAAATTTTTGCATATACGGTATCATATTCCTCATCCGCTATCCGCAGATTGAGTTGTACCACGCTATCACAATTTTCTGCGGTTTTAAGGGTTGTTTTATACGTTCCGCTTTTAGTAATCCTTTGATTATGAAAATTATACACATCATCTTTACAAATCACGACATCCATTTGACTCGTGTAAGCAGGAATACGATGCGTGTATGCCCGCGTCAGGCGGCAGGAATTGGGTCCGACAATACGCGCCACATAATTGCCATCCCCGGTTTTTACATTTAGTACCGCATTTTTTTCACCTACCAGCGCAATGCCATTTTTATACCATTGATATTGTAAAGTATCATAATCGGGCACTTGCAATGTAAAATTATCCGCACAAGGATGTGCTTTAGCCGTTATTTCAAATTCAAACGCTTTTGAATCCGCTAATATCAAGTTATCAAAAAAATAGTAAATATCGCCTATGGCGCTTACATTAATACAATCCGGACCAATGGCAATGGCATAAATATCTTCGGTTGGTTTGGCGGTCAGATTGACTTTCACCCAATTGTTGACGCCACTCACAAAGGCTCTGCCTAGTTCTTTCCAACCCGGACCATTCGTGGGGCAGCCATAATCGGGGTTTCCTTCGCCAAAAGGCAAATTATTGCAATCGGTGGAACCATAAAATACGACATTCAGCGGCGGCGATACCTGCGTATTAATAAATCCGATATAAAATTCAAAACGATAGCTAAAGCCTGCGCGCAAAGGCGCGGTGAGACAGGCACCAGTATATTCTTTCCAGCCGGGCTGCACGTTGCCCATGCCAAATCTGCCATTGCGAAATCCTACCACTGCTCGACCATCAGGAATGGGTTGCGGCGGCGGCAGGTGATCCCAACCAAACCAACCACAAAGATGCAGATAATCGGTAGTCGCCTCGGAGGCTTGAATCCAGGTCTTCGCACAATTCAACTGGCTGCGCGTGCTGGGACAGCAATTCATTTCTTCGAAAGAAGGATTGGGAATCAAAGAGATCGGTTTGGCTTCGGGACAGGAACAATCCGGGTCATTCAAATCAATCAAGCCGTCGCCGTCATCGTCGCGCGCATTGTCACATACTTCTACTGCTAAAAATCGCGGACTGCTCTCCACTAATTTATCAAATAAAGGCAGCAGAAACCCAAGTCCAATCAAGGATACTAAAAACAAGCGAGGCATGACGTACAATTTAAGTGTTCCCTTCAAATATAGTCTAAATCGCTTATTTATAACTACACTTAATGGTGTAAAATGTCGGCTATGGACAAAATAATTGTTTAAACATTGGAATATCGGAGTGCTCAATGTGCATGTCGCCGCTTGAAGCGCAAGGGATTTTCACCGGTGACTTTTTTAAAAGTGCGATTAAAATAAGACAAGCTTTCAAAACCGCATTCAAAACAAACTTCGGTTACATTTTTATCTAATAATAATAATTTTTTAGCCTGATTAATCCGGTATTGATTTAAAAATTCGGTGAAAGTCATGCGGGTCATTTTTTTAAAATAACGGCAAAACGCGGATTTCGTCAGGTGCGACAAACCTGCAACTTCTTCTATTCCAATATTTTTCTCATAATTATTTTCTATAAACTGATAAATGCGGCGCAGGCGCTCCTGTTCTTTTACATTATAATGATGCATGTAAGGCTGGGTATGCATTTCGTTCACTTCGGCAGCAGTAGATAATATTTGAAATATGTTTAATATTTCAACAAACTGCTGAAATTGGGGTAAATCAGGAAAACGTTTTAAACGTTCGCCAACGACTTTTTTTGTTTCTCCATTGAAATACAAGCCTTTACGAGATTTATTAAATAATATCTGAATATGATATAATTCGGGAATAGTTGAAAAAGCCGAGGCTAAAAAATCCTCGCGCATTTGCACCACAATCTTTATATAATTACTTTTCACCCCATAATCCAGGTTCAAATGCGGAATATTGGAGCCGATAAAGAGCAGATCACTGCCCTCATAGCGCTCAATGTGCTCGCCCACGTGTCGCGTGCCGCCGCCACTTTCCAGCTCAATAAAAACCAATTCATATTCGGGGTGAAAATGCCAATAGTAAAAATCATTTAGTCTGGGTGACACCAAAATGCGAAACGAACTGCCCGGTGCTGGTTCAATATTTTCAAGTTGAATTTTCATAAGCCATTGATTTTTAACTACTAAACTCACTTAGAACCTTCATTAATGCTATTTAATAATTTTAATATGATTCGTGCGCCAAGCAGTAAATTATCCTTTATTTTCTTTTCAATCATCCAAATTTTTACAAAAATATCAATATTGTGCAAAAAGTGGTAACTATTGGTCTAGCATTTACGTGGTAAATTATTGCATCTTTGTGTCATCAGTTAACATTAAATTTTAAAAAGATGGAACACCGCGAAACAAATACCATGGCTGCCACAATGGCTCCGAATATGATTCCGAATAATGCCCACACGGATATTCCGGGCAATCCTTCCACCGCTACCAGCAGCAAAATCAAGCTGAGCGATCGCTCCAACGGCAAGCCTTTGCGCGTGCTGTCGGAAGAAGACTGGCAGTTTTGGATCCACAATGGTTACATCGTTATAAAAAATGCGGTGCCAAAAGAACAAGCCTTAAAAACCGCAGCTTTCCTGTGGGAATTTGAAGAGAAAGACCCGAATAATCCTGATACCTGGTATGCACCGGCACGGGCCGAGATGAAAATGAAAGAATTGACCGGTACGGGCATGGTAGAGGTGTACAATCATCAATATTTATGGGATAACCGGCAAACACAGCGCGTGTATGATGCTTTTGTGGACATTTGGGGTACGGAAAAATTATGGGTGACGATTGATCGTGCGAATTTGAATTTCCCGATTCGTCCGGGCTTTGAATATAAAGGTTTTATTCACTGGGATTATGATCCCGAAACCAAGCCGCAGAATGTACAGGGCGTACTGGCATTAGCCGATCAGACCGATGAAAACATGGGCGGTTTTCAGTGTATCCCGGAATTATTTAGAACGTATGATAGCTGGAAATTGACACAACCCGCTGATCGTGACCGCTTTAAGCCGGATATTACGGGTTTTGAAGATAAATTGGTGAAAGTAAAAATGGAAGCCGGTGATTTGTTGATTTTCAATAGCTCGCAGCCGCACGGCATTCGTCCGAATTTATCACAAGATAAAGTACGCATGGCGCAATACATCTCTATGATGCCTGCCGAAGAAGACAATCAAGCCCTGCGGGAGTGGCGCATCCGCTCCTGGCGCGAGCGCATCTCGCCCGAAGGCTACGCGTTTCCCGGCGACCCGCGCAAGTGGGAGCAGACCAAATATACGACGGCA
>JBKBWT010000326.1:0-7109 GCA_046314415.1 Saprospiraceae bacterium | reverse complement strand
GAAATTTCATCCTCCAAAGGTCGTAACTGTCAAAGAACTTTTTTTTCCTAATTTTTTACCTGCGTAATCTCAGTTTATAAAACTAAAGCTATCTTTCTTTTGCAACCGCCATGGTCAGGCGTAGCCGGTGATGAACAAAAACATCCAGGCGTACTAAGCCAAACATCAACACACCCAATGCCACTGCAATGCTCAAATCCTGCCAGTTAAGCGGTGTTAATCCAAAAAACTGGTCCAAAGAAGGACTATAAATGACGGCTAATTGCAAAGCCAGCGCAAGCGTGGTGACTATCGGGAACAGTGGATTAGTTTTTGGCGACAGTACCCAATACCCATAAGCACGTAAGCCCAAGGCATTGCCAATCTGTGTGAAGCCGATGGTAGCAAATATCATAGTTTGCCAAGTAGTATCTTCCGGATGTTGAGGATTATAATAAACAACTCCTACTCCCAGCGCCAGGATTGCAATCAAAATTCCTACCCATAATACATTGAGCTTCGCTGCACGATCAAATACCGGCGCTTGGGGCGAACGAGGCGGGCGGTGCATCGTGCCGACTTCGGCGGGTTCTACGCCTAAACCCAAGCCCATTAAGCCATCCGTGAGTAAATTGAGCCAAAGTAATTGTAGTGGACTGAGTGCAATCACCATGCCAAAAAAAGGCGCCAGCAACATGACTAACACCTTGCCCAAATTGCCGCCCAGGGAGAATTTGATAAATCGCAGCAAATTGTCATAAATAGAACGCCCTTCTTCCACAGCAGCAACGATGGTAGCAAAGTTGTCATCAAGTAACACCATATCGGAGGCTTCTTTCGCAACATCGGTACCGGTTATTCCCATGGCCACTCCAATATCAGCTTTCTTGAGCGCCGGAGAGTCATTCACGCCATCACCGGTCATTGCAACGATATGCCCCTTTTGCTGTAATGCTTGGACAATTCGCAGTTTATCTTCAGGAGATACTCGTGCATAGACCGACACTGTTTCTACTTTTTGCAACAATTCTTCATCGCTAAGGCGGTTGAGTTGCTCACCGACCAGCACTTCACTACGGTTCGCAAGTCGCAGTTGATGGGCTATCGCAGTTGCAGTGAGTGGATGATCCCCGGTAATCATCACTGGACGAATACCAGCTTGATGGCATTTTTGTACCGCTGCCGCCACTGCTGCACGGGGAGGGTCAATCATACCCAACAAACCAAGAAAAACTAACTTAGATTCCAATTCTTCATCTTGTGGCATGGTTTCATATTGGCGAAAAGCTATACCCAACACTCGCATACCAGCTTGTGCTAGCTGGTCATTGGCAACCAGAATGCGAGTACGCCACTCCTCTGTCATGGGTTCTAGATGATTGTTATTCCAAACAGTATCTGACACTTGTATCAGACCATCCACCGAACCTTTGGTAAAGGCGGTGTAAGGCAAAGATGCTAAATCCCGTAAAGCAGGTGGTAGGTCGTTATTTTTGAGCAAGTGCAAAGTAGTCATACGTTTGCGACTCGAATCGAATGCTCGCTCTTTGATGCGTGGCAAACAGTCTTCTAATTTGGATTTAAAAAAACCTTTTTGTGCTGCCGCAATCAGCAAAGCAGTTTCGGTGGGGTCGCCAATTGCCGTATGGTTATCCATAGTAACGAGTACCGCATCGTTACACAACACACTGGCAATCAGGGCTAGACTAATGGGATCCGGACCATCCGGGGTATCATTGGTCAGCAATTCATCCATTGTCAGATGAACGTCCGCTACGTCCACAACGGTCACCGTCATACGATTTTCAGTCAATGTCCCGGTTTTGTCTGAGCAGATAACGGTTACTGAACCCAATGTTTCTACTGCTGGTAATTTGCGAATCAATGCCTTGCGCCGGAACATCCGTTGGGCACCAAGCGCCAATGTGATGGTAACAACCGCCGGCAAGCCCTCGGGTACAACTGCCACTGCTACGCTGATTGCTGAAAGCAGTACTTCATTGAGTGTTTCTCCAAGGTACAAACCTAACAGGAGTACTGCCAGAGCTGCCACAATGCCTGCTACGGCGAGTATTTTACCAACTTGGTCTAGTTTACGCTGCAAAGGCGTTTGTTCTGCATGAACACTTTGGATCAATCGAGCAATTTTACCCAACTCTGTACGCATACCGGTTTCCACTACCACTGCGCTACCCCGCCCGTATGTGACCACCGTGCCCAGATAAGCCATATTCTTGCGGTCGCCTAATGCCAACTCCTTTTCTTGCAAAGCGTCGGTATGTTTTTCAACTGGCTCTGATTCCCCGGTCAAGGTCGCTTCTTGAATCCGCAGGTTAATACTTTCCAGCAGGCGCACGTCAGCAGGCACCGCATTGCCGGCCTCAAGTTGAATGACATCACCAGGGACTAAGAACTGGGCAGAAATTTCTTGTAATTTACCATCCCTTCGTACCCTTACCTGCGGCACCGCAAGTTTGCGAAGGGCAGCCATCGCGCGTTCTGCCCGGTATTCCTGCAAGAAACCCAGCAATGCAAACAGTACGACAATGGCCGCAATGGCAATGGTTTCAGTTTGTTTGCCTAGTAAAAAGGACACCAACGCAGCTGCAATCAAAATCAACACCATAGTTTGGGTAAACTGCTCCCAAAGCATACGCCAGGGGTGACGCCGTGCCTGTTCCTTCAACTCATTGGTGCCAAATTGTTGCAGTTGCTTCTGTGCCTTTGCCTGAGTCAGCCCTGTTTCGGCAGATTGCAGTGCTGATAACGTATCGGAAACTGAAAGGGTATGCCAATGATTCATAATTAAGATGCTAGCTACATTATTACACTCATTACTGCAAGTAGTTCTACATTTCTGCTAAAAAACTTGCTCCTGCTGTTTTAAAAAGTGAAAACATACATACTTTCTTAGCTTGGCGACAAGTAAGTGGATTGTTACAAATTTCCATCCTTTAAAAATGCTTTTGTAAGAATATATTTTCCCGATGTGCGGGAAAAGAAGAGAAATGATTAACTTGTGCCTAAACAAAACGAATTCCGCATGTCCCTAGTTTATTTTCTCATTGTAGGCGCAATCGCTGGTTGGCTGGCGGGCCAGTTCATGAAAGGCTCCGGCTTTGGAATCCTTGGTAACATCATCATCGGCATTGTCGGCGGCTTATTGGGCGGCTGGCTGCTCGGTAGTGTGTTAGGCATTTCGATTTCAACCGGTAGCGCCACCATCAATTACATCGTAACAGCGCTCATTGGCGCAGTCGTCCTGCTTTTTGTAGCGGGGCTGTTTAGTCGAAAGTAGTATGAATGAAACTGTGCTGAAATGGCGCCTCATCCTGGGGCGCCAGGCGGATCCTCAACAAAATGTCTCCTTACAATCTACGGAAAAAGGCATGGATGATGCCCTCGACTTGCTGTACAATGCTGAACGCAAAGCAGGGCTGGGCAATTCGGCTCCCCGCATTAATCGCTGGCTAAAAGACATTCGACAATACTTTCCAACGCCACTGGTGCAATTGTTGCAAAGAGATGCACTGGAACGGCTGGGGTTGAAACGCATGCTCCTCGAACCTGAATTACTGGAAACCATTGTACCGGATGTGGATTTAGCGGCAACTATTTTAAGCTTAAACAAAATCCTGCCCGAACAAACCAAAGAAACCGCCCGTAAAGTGGTGCGGCAAGTCGTGGAAGAACTCGAAAAAAAGCTTCGCCAACCCATGCAACAGGCGATTCAGGGTAGTCTGAACCGTGCCGTTAGAAATTACAATCCAAAGTTCAACGAAATCAACTGGCACCAAACCATTCGTAAAAATTTAAAACATTATCAGTCAGATTATCAGACGATTATACCGGAACAACTCATCGGTTTTGGCAAAAAAGGGCAACAACTCAAGCATGTTATTTTACTCATTGACCAGAGCGGTTCGATGAGTACTTCGGTGGTTTACGCAGCAATTTTGGGTTCTATTCTCGCCTCCCTGCGCAGTATTCGCACGAATTTGGTGGTATTTGACACCAGCGTCGTGGATTTAACGGAAATGCTGAATGATCCGGTGGATTTACTCTTTGCTGCCCAGCTCGGCGGCGGCACCGATATCGATAAAGCGCTTGGCTATGCACAATCACTCATTCAACGTCCATCCGATACGATCCTGGTTTTAATCAGCGACTTGTTTGAAGGCGGCAATCCAATTAATATGATGCAAAAAACCAATGAAATCAAGGCTTCCGGTGTACAATTCATCACGCTCCTTGCCCTCAACGACGACGGTGCGCCCAGCTACAATCACGACATTGCCGAGCAAATGGCACTACTTGATATCCCCGCTTTCGCCTGCACGCCGCAGCTTTTTCCGGATTTAATGGCAGCCGCTATTAACAAAAGTAATCTTCGCGAATGGTCGGCTCGGAACAATATTGCCGTGAAAAATTGATTATCTTTGCAATCTTTTTTACAAATGGCGACAAGCCACAGGCTGCAACGCACAATCAATCTTACAGCTTGTCGCTTGTGGCTTATCGTTAAAATGAGACGCATTCTACACATTGAAACCACCACCGATATTTGCTCCATTGGCATCAGCCAGGAGGAAGAACTGATTGCATTACAGGAGATTACACAATTTTCTGAACACGCCTCCAAAATTACTTTACTCATTGAAGCTTGTTTGCAGGAAGCCAATTTAACTTTGAAAGATTTGGACGCTGTCGCCGTGAGTCAGGGTCCCGGTTCCTACACAGCCTTGCGTATCGGCGTTTCCACTGCCAAAGGTATTTGCTATGCTTTGAATAAACCGCTTATCGCCGTTGACACTTTACAAGCCCTGGCTTTGGCCACTTTCAAAACCGAACAAAAAGACGCCCTTTACTGCCCAATGATTGACGCCCGCCGCATGGAAGTCTATTGCGCTATTTTTGACAAGAATAATCAATTGATACAAGAAGCTGCTGCCTTGAAAATTGAATCCGATACGTTTGATGCTTATTTTAAGAAGAATCAAAATATGGTTTTCTCCGGTGACGGCGCCGAAAAGTGTAAAAGTGTACTGACGTCTGAATTTGCGCACTTTAGCTCCATCGTTTGCTCCGCCAAACACCTCGTCCCTTTGGCATTAGCCGCTTTTCACCATCAGCAATTTGCCGATCTTGCCTACTTCGAGCCTTTTTATTTGAAACCGCCGAATATAACTACGCCGAAGAAGAATGTGTTGTAACATTTTAATATTCGGAACTCGAAGGAATTTGACAGTGTTTTATAAAAGCAGTATATTTGGATAACAAATAAGCTTTATGACCATAGAAGCGCGATTAATGGAGAAAATTCAGCTGCTCAATGCTCAACAAATAGCCGAGCTACAGCTTTTTATCGAATTTTTATTAGCCAAACCAGCATTGCGCGCTAAGCTGGAAGAAAAACCCAATACACCGCTACAAGGATTACAGCGAATTCCAGTACCTGTAAACGAAGTAATCATTGACCGATCCTCCATTTATGAAGACCGTATCTAATTCCCTGGTTTTTATTGATACTAATATTTTGTACTATGCCAATGATCCGCATGAAGCATTTGGCAGACAAGCTATTGCGAGAACGCAAGAGTTGGTTGCTGCTGGTAATGAATTAGTGATTAGCACACAGGTGATTCGAGAATATGCCCATGCTACTTTGCGTAATGCCCTCTATTTAAAATTGGATGTAAAAAACAGTATTGCTGCTGTTTTACAAAATATTACAATCTTTCAACGGGATTTTACCATTCTTATGATAGCCCCGGTATTGTAAGTAATTGGCTTTTCTTATTACCATCGCTCACAACGCATAAGGATATTTTTGATTTTAATATTGCTGCAACGCTACAAACACATGGCATAGCACACATCCTAACCCATAACCATAAAGACTTTGAGAAATTTAACGACTGGCTGACGATTCTTCCCTTGTTTCCTTAATATACACCCAATACCATTCAGCACTACATGTTACTCCTTCAAAAACCACCTTATCAACACCGGTAGCATAAACAAATCACAAATCAGCGCCGTCACCAGCGTGATGCTAATCAGCCAACCGACAGTGGCGGTAGTGGGACTGGACGAGAACAACATGACCAGGAAGCCAAAGAATAACAGTACCGTCGTTAACACAATTGGCTTGCCAGCTTCAAGAAAAGTAATACGCAACGCCGCTTCCCGATCAAGCCCTTTTTGCTGTGCGAGCTTAAATTTGCTTAGAAAGTGAATCGAGTCATCCACGGCAATGCCAAAAATGACGCTGAAAATGATGGAAATGCCCGCTTCCAGTTCAACGCCGACGAAGCCCAGGAAAGCCGCGCCAAATATCAGTGGAAACAGATTGGGTACCAGCGAAATCAGCAGCATGCGTAGGTTGAGAAACAACAGCGCCATCAAACCGCCAATGAGTAAAATGGCAAAGCCCACGCCTTGTAACAGATTCCTGCGCACATACTCGGCATTTTTATCAATGAGCAAACCCGTACCGGTCAGTTTAAAGCGAATGACATCCGGGTTGATATTAGCTTTAATCCAGCGCTCGATGCGTTGTCCTAATTGCTTGATACTATCTGCACCAATGTCCTTTACACGGCTGGTCACACGGGCTTTGGTGCCATCTTTACTCACCAGCACGTTCATATCCAATTGTGGAATTTTATCAGCCAGACGCCGGTATTGATTAAAACGGTCTTCGTCTTCCGGCAGGCGGTAAGCATTGGGATTATTGTTGCCAAACATTTGATTCAGCGTTTTGTAAACCGCTGTCACCGAGCCAATTGCCTGTATTTCCGGGAATTGTCGCAGATACGTTTCTAATTTGTCAATTTCTTTGACAACTACAAAATCATTCGCCTGATAATCATTCTGAATGTAGCCGGCAAACTCCATTGGGCGGAAACCCGACAACTCCCGCTCAAAGAAGCGAAAGTCCTGCGTGATTTTACCATCGCTCGGCAGGTTGTTAATCACTTCATAATTCGTGGTAATCATGGAAATCCCCCACGCACTTATTACCAGCGATGCCAGCGCAATCCACACAATTTGGCGGACTTTAATTTTAGTAAAATCATAAATCCACAGCATGGCTTTGTCCCAATTCGCCTGCCGCGAACCAATGC
>JBKBWT010000325.1:4145-7134 GCA_046314415.1 Saprospiraceae bacterium | reverse complement strand
ATGCACGATGGGCGCTTCAAAACCCTGGAAGAAGTACTCGATCATTATAGTCGGGGTGGACATAATGTGGAAAATGAGAATGTCAATATTGCGGCATTCCCATTGACCGAGCAGAATAAGCGCGACTTAATTGCTTTTATGAAAACGCTGACGGATACAAGTTTTGTAAATAATCCAAAATTTAGCAATCCCCTGAAGTAAATCTAGCTGCTTTTAAAGCCTGAAAAGCCGGAATAGGTCCTGAAAAGTCCTGTTCCGGCTTTTTTTTGAAAAAAATTTTAAAAATTTCGACACCAAAAAGAAAGATATTTTTCACAAATAAAAACTTAAGTGTCTTTAAAATATAGATTTATTGAATTTAAATCCAGGAATATTTTTCACAAAAGCATTTTTTTGTCCTTGTTCTTAGCGTAGAAATGTAAGATGTTTGTATTGTCAAACGAAATGATCGCCGGTAAACGAACCGGACACAAAAGTTGGATAATTAAATGGGATATTAGTTGCGCTGTTAGTAAGTCAGGATTTAGGGATAAAAGCCTGACTTACTACCCGCAAAATTCGAGGAGCAAGACTTCCAACAGCGACGTTTGAAAAGAACGAGATTAGATCAACCGGCTTACGGGCTGGTTACCTAGATAAGCATATGTTCATGGGATTATAAATTTGTTGATAGTGAGTCGTATCGCAACGTTGTGATGCGACTTACTTTTTTTATGTCCAATAGGAAACCGAAAGGTAGTTATTTTTTGCTTGCCCCGCACTCCTGGCTCACCACTGATTTCTGCCAATTTTAGTCAAATACCGGTTTTTGCCTTGGCTAAGTTTCCATTATTATATAATATTTAGATTTTATTAAATTTGTAAATTTTTGATTTACACATTATAAATGCTTTTTTTAATTTTATTGAATCCGAAAGCCATTCTGATTGTTACCATTGTAGCAATTACCTATTGGAAGAAAAAACTCGTTTATGCTTTCGGCACAACAGCGTTCGGCACTGCTTCAGCAACTACAGACCCAAACCTTTGATCTGGTGGTAATCGGCGGCGGCATTACCGGCGCAGGCATCGCCTTGGATGCAGCATCGCGCGGTATGCAAGTGGCGCTCCTCGAAATGCAGGATTTTGCCTCCGGCACCAGCAGTAAGTCCACTAAGTTGATTCATGGGGGCTTGCGTTACCTCAAGCAATTGGAAATCAACCTGGTACGAGAGGTGGGACGCGAGCGAGCCGTGGTGCATCACCTGGCTCCGCACCTGGTTACCGCCGAAAAAATGTTGCTACCTCTTATCGAAGGGGGCACGTATGGCAAGTGGGCGACGTCTTTTGGTTTGTACGTGTATGATTTGCTGGCAGATGTACAGGGCACCGACCGGCGGCGCATGCTCACACGCGCGGAGACACTGGCGGAGGAGCCCTTGCTGCGCAAGGATTTGGTGGTAGGCGGTGGTTTGTACGCAGAGTATCGCACCGATGATGCGCGATTAACGATTGAGATTATTAAGACGGCGGCACGGCATGGTGCTCGGTGTCTGAATTATTCACTTGCAGAAGATTTTTTATATAATAATGGCAAGATTGAAGGGGTGCGCTGTCGCGATTTGATTGAAAATCAACCTTTTGAAATTTCAGCACAGTATGTAATAAATGCCGCCGGTCCTTGGGTGGATCAATTGCGGCAGCAGGATAAGTCGCTGCATGGCAAGCGCATTTTTCATTCCAAAGGGGTGCATTTGGTGTTGCCGTATGAACGTTTGCCGCTACAGCACGCGGTTTATTTTGACGTGCCCGACGGGCGGATGATTTTTGCCATTCCGCGCCAGCGCACTACCTACGTCGGTACAACCGATACGCCTTACGAAGGAAGTTTGGATAAAGTGTTGACTACCAAAGAGGATGTATATTATATTTTAAATGCAACTAATCAAATGTTTCCCAATGTCAATTTAACGATGCAAGATGTGGAATCGAGTTGGGCGGGTTTGCGACCGTTGATTTTTGAAGAAGGGAAATCAGCCTCGGAGATGTCACGCAAGGATGAAATTTTTGAATCCGCATCGGGTTTGATCTCTATCGCCGGTGGCAAGCTGACGGGCTACCGCAAAATGGCGGAAAAAGTGGTGAATCGGGTGGCGGATAAATTTGCGAAGCAACATGGGCGAAATTTTGAACCATGTAAGACCAAAGCAATCAAGCTTGGAGGCGCCCCATTTGAGCATACCACCGAAGTAATCGCATATAAAGATAAAATATGTCAGCAAATTCGTGAATTGGGACTGCCAGATTATTATACACAATATTTAGTTGCAAATTATGGGAAACAGACCGATTTGATTTTGAATCTGTTAAATAATAATTATTCTAACGATATTTATGCAGCATCTAATACGCAGGAACAACTTTTAATTCGCGCCGAACTCCAGTTTTGTCTGGATAATGAATTGGTTTTCAAGCCGATGGATTTTTTTAACCGGCGCACCGGGCGGCTGTATTTTAATATTCAGAGTATTGAACCTAATCTGGATATAATATTACAGGATTTTAAGATGTATTTTGGATGGAATGACAGTCAAATGCAAGAAGAAAAAGCACAGGTGCAGGCAGCGATTCAGGAGGTTTCTATTTTTAGCTGAAGGGCTGATAAAAAAAAGTTGTTTATCAACCCTTCAACCTTTCGACTTAGTTTTTAATCATTCGTTTCGTTTTTACCTGATTATCAATCTGTAAGCGATAAAAATACGTGCCGCTTGCCAATCGCGATCCATCAAAACTTATCTGTTGTTCGCCACCATTCAAGCGTTTATTGAACAATACTTGCAACTCACTCCCCAAGGCATCAAAAATGCTGAGGCGCACCCAGGCATCCTGAGGCAAGTTGAATTGGATATTGGTAAAATCGCGGAAGGGATTGGGGAAATTCTGTAAACCAAGCGATTCCAGTGTTGTTGGCTCATTCGTAGCGGTTGTAGCATTGCAATTACGTAAAATG
>JBKBWT010000325.1:0-4135 GCA_046314415.1 Saprospiraceae bacterium | reverse complement strand
GATGGTGCATCAGTTAAGTGTCTTTGCAATGCAGATGGTTCAATAAAATATACAGGCACAAACTCTGGAGATTGTGATGATAGCAATAGTGCAGTCTATCCCACAAATAGCGAAATTCTGGATGTAACAAATCTTTCACCACTGTTTCTTCCACGCCAAACCAATCTTTGAGAATGGAACCATACACATCGCGGAAATCGTGTTGCATCGGTACACCCTCGTTACCGTCAATATCGGAAGTAATATCGGGATTGTCGCCTGTAATTGCTGGATTGACGCAAGTACCAAAGAGGAGTAACGGTGCCGCAGTGCCATGATCGGTGCCGAGGCTTTCGTTTGAGCGAATACGTCGTCCGAATTCAGAGAAGGTCATACCGAGCACTCGCTCTTCCAAGTTTAATTGTTTCAAGTCATTTTGAAACGCTGCCATTGCTTCTGACAACTGTTGCAGTAAAGTGGCATGGTCGCCAGTGGCAGTATCGCTGCCTACAACCTGGTTGGCATGCGTGTCAAAGCCACCGATGCTCACTACGTACACCCTCGTTTGCAAGCCACCTGAAATGAGCAATGCCACATTTTTTAATTGTTCTGCCAAGCGATTGTTAGCTGGGTAGGTTACTTTATTACTGCCCCCATTAGCAGCCTCAGTGATGGAATCTGCGTAAGCATTGGTTTGTAAAATAGACGTTCGTAAAAATGTGAGTTCCCGACCATAAGGCGTATCCGGTGTTTCACTGCCCACACCCTGGGTGAGCGGAAATAGATTGAACGGATCACTCAGCGTCATACTAAAATTACTCGCCGTACCTTGGCAAGTTTGTGATACAATGCTGCCCATTGTGATGGCAAAAGGATGCGGATACGCAGGATTTGGATAGTTCTCCGGAAAATCGGCATGGTCTTTTTCAAAATAACGCCCCAGCCAACCGGTATTCCAAAATTCATTGGCAGGGGAACCACTTGTCCAGATGTCAGTGGAACGGAAATGTGAGCGATTCTGATTGGGATAACCTGCCGCCTGTACGATATTCAATCGGGCATCTTCAAACAGGGCTTTGATACCTGGCATTACCGGATGTAACCCAACTTTATCGGTTAGTGCAAGGACTTTATTCTCCGGAATCATTACATTGCTGCGCACCGCTGCGATGCCGCTGTATTGGTCGCGTGGAATAATCATGTTCAACCCGTCATTGCCGCCGTTCATTTGAATGATAACCAAAACACGGTCGGAATTAGGATCCATAAAGTTAAAAATGGAAGACTTTGGCATAGCAGCCAGGGGCATTCCCTTTAAAAACAGGGGGATACTCATTGCCGTGCCCGCAGATTTTATAAAATTTCTTCTTTTCATTTTTGTGGTGTTAAAGTGTTCAGGTGTTCTGATCCAACTGCATTTGCAATTCTGCTTTGGTTTTAGACTGATATTGAGTCATTTACCAATAAAAATTAACTTAAATAAAATTCCGGCATAGACAGCATCGCGCTCAGCAGTTCGCGCAGTTTTGCCTCTACGGCTCTGGCGAGTTGCGTATTGTTCGGATTTGCCTCATAGTCCGTGTATTCAATGCCCCATTCATAATCGGGCAAGCCTGGAATAAGCACTTCTTTGAGCGCCAACACCTGTGGTTCACTTAAGGGTTGTGGGAATAAAATCTTGGCAAAGCCGGTTACCACTTTATTCGGATCGTAAGGATCATCTAGTGTTTTAATGAAGTCTAAAACATTGATTTTCAGTCGAAAACCTCCGCCGATGCCATAGCCGTTGCCCGTTAACGTATTGGTGTAAGTCATGCGCGGGGGTAGGGTAGAAGCATTGATCCAAATGCGATAGTAAGTTGGTTCCTGGTAGTAAGCTTTCCAGCCAGCCACATCGGGTGGATTGAAGTATTCCATTTGCATGGTTTGTGCGGATCGAAACAGCGAGAGCCAACTGGCATATTGCATTGCTAAAGCGGTTGGCAACGCCGTTCCGGTTTGTTTGATCGCCGATACGATAAAATCCAAAGGATTTTTAATCATTGGACCAATACTCAAAATATGAAAAAAATGCTCACTCTTTAAGAGTGCAGTTAAAGCGGGTTGGATATCATAATTATGATCAATTAGCAACTGTGCCATGGGCGCAATCACTTGCTGTTCGGTAGCGGCATCAATTTCATAATAAACAAACCAGCGATATAACTTGCGGCTGATAAATAAGGCTACCTCCGGCTTTTGAAAAATAATATCCACCAGATGCTTGTACTCTTGGTCGCCCATATTGCCGATGGTGATATTACTGAAGCGATGCGACAATTGTTTCGTGCCTGTGTCGTGCTGATTGGGCTGAAAAACTGCTCCAACATTGATCGCCGGATTGTTTGAATAGTGCCCTACATCTCGCCATCCCGTCAGCACTCTTGCCATTTGTACCACATCGTGCTCGGTGAAGGTGGTGTAATCGCCCGGACCCGCTGTATCACCTTTGCCCAAGGTAAATAATTCCATTAATTCGCGTGCGTAGTTTTCATTCGGTGCCCGACGAGTATTTTGATTTCCATTTAAAAAGCGCAACATTGCCGGGTCAACTGTGATCGCTTTCACCAAATCACGAAAATTGCCCCAGGCGTTGGATCGAAGGGTCGTTATATATTGGTAAAAAAACTTTGGATCATTGATATTCATCGTATTGACAGCGAAGTGATTGTGCCAGAATAAGGTCAGTTTTTCCCGGATGGAAACGCCTTCCTGAAGCAGCAAGCCCATCGCCCAACTGCGAAGACTCTGATTGCGGTAGGTGCGCACATTTACTTGAGCATCATAAGGCGCACTGATCCACGTTGCGCCAATCGGTACACTCGGGTCATTGGCAAAACTGGGATTGGCAGGTGGTTCGGGAAGTGGTAAGTCCTTGAATAACAGGTTAATCGTGGCATCTAATCCTTGAGTTACGGCATCTTTGATTTGTGTATATGTGGGGCCAAAAGTAGCGCGACGCAGCAAGTGCGCGGCTTGTTCGTACCCCCAACTACCTGTGTAAGGAGCTAAAGTACCTTCCGTTTCCGGTGGAGTTAAGGGTATTTCCAGCGTATGTGCTGCCGTAATCGGCTTTTTGCCCAATAAAGTGACGAGCATCGCGCTTCTGTCCATAAGCCTTTGGAATTAAGGTTTTAAGTGATGAAATATTCAGCTACTGCAAGTGATTGCAGATTGTAAAATGCTTATAATCAAAGTAGTGTAAAAATTGTGCAAGCGGATAATCCTTCAAAAAATACTGCGGGACTGATACGAATCGTGAGACTTTGGAAAATTGTAAAAGTTTAATGGAAGGGTGAAAAAACAATTGATTTATTTAACAGATAAAAAGTCGAGGGGTTTTAGTGTCGATAGTCAAAAGTTAATAGTTTTTACGGTTAACAAATTAAAAAAGGAATGGGTGATGATTGTCCCTGAAATCTTCCTATTCACCCATTCTGCAATTTCACTAAACTTTAATCATGCGTCTCGTTTTGACTTGGTTGCCTATTTGTAACCGGTAAAAATAATTGCCGGCTTGCAAGCGCGACCCGTCGAAAGGCACCCGATGCTCGCCCGCATTCAAACGTTGATCAAACAGTACTTGTAATTCACTGCCCAATGTATTGAAAATGCTGAGTCGAACGCGGTGGTCGCGCTCCATTTTGAATACGATATTGGTAACGGTTTGGAAAGGATTTGGAAAATTATAAACTTCAATGGCTTCATTCACAATAGGTTCATCGGTTGAAGTCGTTTGTTCGCACACATTGATAATCGGCAATTTTTGAAATTCGGGATACATCAGCGTACGTACTTTATCTTCTTCCACCTCAAACCAATCCACCAGGATCGAGCTATACACATCGCGGAAATCGTACTGCATCGGCAAACCCTCGTTGGGCGATACGTCAGGATGAATTTCAGGATTTTCGCCCAAAATAGTCGGATTGATGCAAGAACCGAATAAAATCAAGGGCGCAGCAGTGCCATGATCGGTACCAAAACTTTCATTTGATTTGATCTTGCGACCAAATTCCGAAAACGTCATGCCAATTACGCGGTGCTCTAAACCTTGTTTCTTCAAATCATTTTGAAAGGTGGCAATGGCATTGGATAATTTTTCCAGCAAATCGGC
>JBKBWT010000324.1:0-7134 GCA_046314415.1 Saprospiraceae bacterium | reverse complement strand
AGTGCGCTTACGGACGAACGACCACCAAGCGTTTGGTGATAATGGTTTTACCCCATTCGTCGCGTAGGCTGTACAGGTACGTTCCTTTTCGTAAGTTCGAGATATCTACTTTCTCAATCCGTTGTCCATTGATGTAATAACGCTGCTTCCAGACTTCGGCACCTAGAATATTGTAAATAGATAATTTGTATTCGCCTGGGGCAAGATTGGTAAATTCAAATCGTACATTTACAATAGCAGGGTTCGGAAAAGCATAAACACCTGGTTTTAAAGTCTTTAAGTTTTGTACATCGGTGGTCAGATCATTGGCTTTGTACTCTACCCGAATGGCTCTTTTCCCGTCTTCATTCGTCGTTACAACCGCGATCGGCTCTTTCGCTTCATTACTAAAATAATAATAATACACCGTGGTATCCTTGCCTACCAAATCAGCATTCGGAATCAGGTCTGTAATATCTTGCCAAGGTAAAAACCCTAATCTTGCATCGATTCGTACCTCGCGCACCTCGACCCGCTTTTCTCGCAGCACATCATAAATTCCGCCGGGAATAGTCACTTTTCCCCAGGAATCCACTACATCGTCCCGTTGTATTTTGATGCGAATGCGCAGTGAATCCGGTCTGATTGGTAATTGATCCAGCACTGCATTGGGTAGCTCATCGGTTGAAAAAGGCAGAGTAAATGCCGTTTCCAAGCGGTTTTTATCTTGATACCGCAAGGGCGCACGCCGTTCTACCAGGGGCGGATTATAGCGGGTGAGCACTTCTAAACCCAAATTAAGGGGGTCTTTGCCAAACAAGCCTGACAACTGAACCGTATTTTGCTGACCACCTACATACCGATAATACGCTTCGGCGCCTTCTGCCAATTCAATAAGCATATTGGCGGTAGGAAACGCTGCCCGCTTCTCGCCCTCATCCGGTGATTTGACAATGGTCTGCCGTACAAAAGGCGACTGCAACGAGGTAAAATCCCAGCGCTGGTCGGCACCAGATGCTAATAAAGAAATATTGGTGGGCAGATTATCCATAGCAGTACGCAGTGTGTCGCCCACGCGGGGCAGCATCATGGGCTGTAATACAATTTGTGCCGTAATAGAATAGTACAACAAAGAGAAAATCAGGAGTAAAAAGTGCTTCATGCGTACGCTTTGTGATTTTGGGATGGGTAAAGATAGGGTTTTTTGCGAAAAAAGGCAACTACGCTGGAATGCCGAATTTTATTTGGGCACCCATACGCATTAAATTTGAATGGCTATTATTAAAATGCTTGTAATTCTACCAGCTTATGATATTCCCCATCCACTTGTAATAATTCCTGATGCGTACCACGTTCTTTAATTTTACCGTCGCGCATTACAATAATTTCATCGGCGTGCTGAATGGTGCTCAGGCGATGTGCAATAACAATAGACGTGCGGTTCTTCATCAACTCAACCAGCGCTTGCTGCACGAGTTTTTCCGATTCAGAATCCAAGGCAGAGGTGGCTTCATCCAAAATTAAAATCGGCGGATTTTTTAGAATGGCACGGGCAATGGTGAGTCTTTGGCGCTGCCCGCCGGAGAGCTTGTTGCCGCGGTCGCCGATGTTGGTATAATATCCATTTTCGGTGTTTATAATAAAATCGTGTGCATTGGCAATTTTAGCGGCTCTTATTACATCTTCTTCGGTCACATGATGTAATCCGAAAACAATATTATTATAAATCGTATCATTAAATAAAATCGCTTCTTGTGATACAATGCCCATTAGGGAGCGCAAATCTTTAATTTTATAATCCTTGATATTTACATCATCTATAAAAATACCGCCTTCGGTTACATCATAAAAACGCGGTAACAAGTCCACCAATGTTGATTTTCCGGCACCCGAGGAGCCAACCAGGGCAATAATTTTTCCTTTAGGAATCGTTAAATTAATATTTTTTAGTACTAAATGTTCCTGCGGTTTATATCCGAACGTTACATTGCGGTATTCAATCGTAGAATTGAAATGTGTAATAGGCTGTGCATCAGGTGTTTCCTGAATACTTTCCTTGACATCCAGCACTTCTTCCACACGCTGCATGGCTGCCAAGCCTTTTTGAATATTATACCAGGCTTTGGAAAAGGATTTCGCCGGATCAATAACATTATAAAATGCAAAAATGAAAGTCAAAAAAGTTTCCGCATTCAAACCGCCGGAAAACACTTGCCTTGACCCATACCACAGCAGCACCGCCACCACCACAATGCCCAAAAATTCGGACAACGGTGAAGCCAATTCCCGCCGCCACAGCACCCGCGTCAAAATCCAGCGATATTCATTGTTTTCTTTCGCAAACTTCTCACGTTGATAGCCTTCTGCATTAAAACCTTTTACAATACGCATGCCGCCGAGGGCTTCATCCACGATGGTTGCCAGCGAACCCAACTTTTGTTGCACCTGCGACGAACTGCGTTTCAAACTGCGCCCGATGCCGCCGATGACAAAAGCAGTGAATAACATTAATAAAAATACGAATCCCGTTAATGCCGGGCTTACATACAGCATAAAAGCCAGGGAACCAACGATAATAATCGGCTCGCGGAATACAATTTCCAGCATATTCAGGATACTCGCCTCCACCTCTTGCACGTCCGCCGTGATGCGCGACATCAGATCGCCTTTGCGCTCGTTGGAAAAATACGCCAATGGTAGCGCCAGCATTTTGTCGAACAACTGCGCCCGCATGTCGCGAATCATGCCGTTGCGCACCGGTGCCATGAAGAATAAAGAAAGATAACGGAACAAATTTTTGAGGAAAAACGCCGCCAGAATGCCGATGCATACGTACAACAGCGCCGCCTCTTTACCATTTGCCGCAATGATTTGTCCCAGAATATAATTGATGTAATTTTGAATACTGCTGACATCCCACGCCCATTCTGGCTTGATAGTCAAAGGTTTGGCACGGTCAAATAAAACCTGTAAAAACGGAATTAATAAAGGAATACTAACGACGGTGAATACGGCCGTGAGGATATTACTAATAATATTAAGTGCAACAAAAACTTTATAATTGCCGATATATTGGAGTAGTCGCCAGAAACTATTCATTGACAATTGATTATTGATAATTGATTATTGCTAAGTGAACTTTATAAAATCATTTATCAATGGTTCATTATCAATAATCAATTGATTCAATCTTCTTTCAAATTAAAATTATTCAAAAAGCCGGTATGGAAATTCCCTTTGCGGAAATTCTCATCTTTCATTAAACGCTGGTGAAACGGAACGGTTGTCTTGATGCCTTCTACAATGAATTCGTCGAGGGCACGCTCCATTTTTTTGATGCACTCCTCGCGGGTACGTGCGCGGCAAATGAGCTTAGCGATCATCGAATCATAATACGGCGGAATCGTGTAGCTCGCATACACATGCGTATCCACGCGCACGCCGTGCCCCTTGGGCGTGTGCAGCGAAGTAATTTTACCTGGGCTGGGGCGGAAATTATTGAACGGATCCTCCGCATTGATGCGGCATTCCATCGCGTGCATTTCCGGGATGTAATTTTTACCGCTCAGTGGTTCGCCCATAGCAATTTTGATCTGCTCCTTAATTAAATCGAAATCTATAACTTCCTCTGTAACAGGATGTTCTACCTGAATCCGCGTATTCATTTCCATGAAGTAGAAATTGCGGTACTTGTCCACCAAAAATTCGATGGTACCCACGCCTTCATAGTTGATGGCTTCGCCTGCTTTTACAGCGGCTTCGCCCATTTTTTCGCGCAATTCCGGCGTCATAAAAGGCGAAGGCGATTCCTCTACCAATTTTTGGTGCCGACGCTGAATCGAGCAGTCGCGTTCCGACAGGTGAATCACTTTGCCATATTGATCCCCCACGATCTGAAACTCAATATGTCGGGGCTCTTCGATGAATTTTTCGATGTAAACACCGTCGTTGCCAAATGCCGCGCGGGCTTCCTGGCGTGCCATGTTGTAATTGGGTTCAAAATCTTTCTCATCCCATACGACGCGCATGCCTTTGCCCCCGCCACCGGCTGTCGCTTTGATAATGATGGGATAACCCACTTCTTTGGCAACTTTAGCGCCGTGTTTGAGGTCTTTCACCAAACCATCCGAACCCGGAATAGTCGGCACGCCAGCTTTCACCATCGTTTCCTTCGCGGTGATTTTATCGCCCATTTTGCGAATTTGCTCGGGCGTCGGACCGATGAATTTCAAGCCATATTCAGCGCAAACCTCCGCAAAATCAGCATTTTCTGCCAAGAAACCATAGCCCGGATGGATCGCATCCGCATTGGTAATTTCAACTGCAGCCATCAGACGTGGGATGCTGAGGTAAGATTCGGAAGAGGCGGGCGGACCAATGCAGACCGCTTCATCAGCAAAACGTACGTGCAAGCTATCGCGGTCAGCAGTAGAATATACAGCTACCGTTTGGATACCCATTTCTTTGCAGGTACGAATGATGCGCAGAGCAATTTCGCCCCGATTGGCAATTAATATTTTTTTGAACATATCAATTCATTGATTATTGCCAATTGATTATTTACAATTGTTATAATATTTAATAAAATAATAATCAATTGTCTATTGTCAATCAGCAATTTACCCTAGGGTTCTACCAAAAACAAAACCTGGTCGTATTCCACTGGTTGAGCATCGTCCACCATCACTTTTACAATGGTACCGGATACATCCGATTCAATTTCATTGAAAAGCTTCATGGCTTCTACGATACAAACCACATCACCGGCTTTTACCGGGTCGCCTACTTTTACGTAAGCACCTTTGTCCGGTGAAGGAGAGCGATAAAAAGTGCCCACCATTGGCGACTTGATTTCGAGGTATTTTTTACCAGCCTCTACTTTAGGTGCATTGTCGCTAGGTGGAGCCGGCGAAGCAGCGGGCGCTGGTTCGACTACGCTTGCTGGCGTTGTGGATACTTCCGGTGCAGGTGCAACCATAGGCGCGCTCATCATTGGCGGCGCTATAAAAGGCGCACCAGACTGACGTGCATTGTAAAATTTGGTGCGAATGGATAACTCGAACTCCCCGTCTTTCATTTTGAACTCGGCGAGGTCAGACTTGCTCACAAGCCTAATCAATTCCTGAATTTCCTTAAAATTCATAGGGCTTTATTGTTTTACGCGCTCCATATAAGCGCCGGTGCTGGTGTCAACCTTGATTAAATCACCTTCATTAACGAAAAGCGGTACCCGTACTTCGGCGCCGGTTTCAATAGTGGCTGGTTTGAGCGTGTTGGTAGCCGTATCGCCTTTTACGCCTGGTTCGGTGTAAGTTACGGTAGCAATAATAAATTGGGGCATTTCCACCGTAAGCGGAATCTCTTTCTCAGCGTGGAACAAGACATCCACTTCAATGCCTTCTTTCAGCAATTCCGGGCGGTCGAACATAGTGCTTGGAATCGTAATCTGCTCAAAAGATTCGGAATCCATAAAGGCAAAACCACCGTCCTCCGGGTAAAGATACTGGTGTTTGCGGCGTTCTACGCGAATAATGTTGATTTTGTGCCCTGAAGGGAACGTATTGTCCACCACGCGACCATCCATCACGTTCTTTAACTTGGTGCGTACAAATGCAGGTCCCTTGCCGGGTTTGACATGCTGAAATTCTACAACTGAATAAATACCATTGTTATATTCAATGGTTAATCCATTTCTGATATCCGAAGTATCTGCCATTTTGAGTTCAAAATTTTTGGGTGTTGAAAAATAGCGCTGCAAAGATAGCAAACAATGAAAGAATGAAAAATGAATAATTAAGGAATGAATTTCAGGCACTTTCATGTGTTCTACCGAATGCTTCATTTTCCATTCGCTTATTCTTTTATTCGTTCATCTTTCCTGTATTCATTCTTTAATTTATTCATTCTTCCTTTTTAATACGCCCACTTCAAATACGTTGCGCCCCAGGTGAAGCCGCCACCAAACGCCGTAAGCATAATATTATCTCCTTTTTTAAATTGATTTTCCCATTCCCACATGCACAGGGGCAGCGTGCCGGCTGTCGTATTACCGTATTTATGAATATTAATAGTTACCCGTTCCATGGGAAATTTCAAAGTATCGGCTACTGCCTCAATAATGCGAATGTTTGCCTGGTGTGGAATAAGCCAGTTAATATCATCTGAATGTAAGCCGTTGCGTGCCATTACTTTACTCACCACATCTGCCATACCGGAAACTGCTGCTTTAAAAACCGGCTTTCCGTTTTGGTACACAAAATGCTCCCGATTGGCAACCGTCTCTGCACTCGCCGGGCGCGCCGAGCCGCCTGCTTTCTGGTGCAAATAAACGCGTCCTGATCCATCACTTTTGTGAATAGAATCGACAATGCCCAGCCCTTCGGTATTGGGTTCCAGCAAAACCGCACCGGCCCCATCACCAAAAATGACGCAGGTGGTTCGATCGGTATAATCAATGATGGACGACATTTTATCGCCGCCAATGACGATTACTTTCTTATAAGTACCTGATTCTATGAACTTTGCTCCCGTGGTCAACGCATACAAAAAGCCGGAGCAAGCCGCATTGATGTCAAAACCAAATGCATTTTTCATACCAACGGCGTCCGAGACTGTATTGGCTGTATCAGGAAAAACCGTGTCGGGCGTCACCGTCGCAAAGATAACCAGCTCAATGTCAAGCGGATTAGTATTGGTCTTGGCAAGCAATCCTTTCACGGCTTCAATGCCCATCACCGAAGTGCCAAGTCCTTCTCCTTTTAAAATATGCCGTTCTTTGATGCCGGTGCGCGTGGTGATCCATTCTTCCGTGGTGTCTACCATCGTTTCCAGCTCTTTATTGGTGAGAATATAGTCAGGAACATAACCCTGAACGCCCGTTATAGCTGCTTGAATCTTTGTTGTGTTCATATATTCATGTGTTCCTGTGTTCGGCATTTAAGGTGTCCAAGGCGAGTGAACAAGAACACTCAAACACCTGAACACGCGAACACAAAAATTTGGCTGCGAAGGTAGTAAGTTCTCCATGATTGAACATCGTTCACGGGAAGATTTGTACAATTTTTATATTCAGAAAGTTGCAGTCCGATATTTTAAATATTTGATTGTCAAAATTTTAAGAAATTATTTTCACGAATATGGCGAGGCTTCTTCTGC
>JBKBWT010000323.1:0-7154 GCA_046314415.1 Saprospiraceae bacterium | reverse complement strand
ATGCTGGCATGTTTGAGCTCTACTACGAATCGTCCATTCAACTCGAATGATAAAGTGGCTTTGGATTATTTGTACTAATCATCAAGATATTTAGTAATGAAAATAGGTCGGCTCGTGCATACGGCCGACCTATTTTCATAAGTCATATTATAATAATTTACTTTTCAGCCGATGGTTGTTGTTCTAACAATTGGAAGAATTGGTCGAGCTGAGGTAAAATAACGATTTCGGTACGACGATTGAGACTCTTGCCATCCGCTGTAGCGTTGGTCGATTTCGGTACAAACTCCGAGCGACCGCCAGCCGTCATGCGTTCTGGGGCGACACCATACTTTTTCTGTAAAGAACGAACCACCGCCGTGGCACGCATGGCGCTCAAATCCCAGTTGTCTTTCAAACAATTGGTATTAATTGGTACATTATCTGTATGACCTTCCACCAGGATTTCCAGTTCTTTGTGATCATTCAACACTTTGGCAATTTTCCCAAGTACGGTTTCAGCCCGGGGTTGAATATCATAACTGCCAGATTTAAATAACATCTTGTCTGACAAGGAGATATATACAACACCTTTTTTTACTTCTACGGTTACGTCCTCATCATTGATGTCACTGAGCGAACGTTTCAGATTCATTACCAACGCAAGATTCAGCGAGTCTTTTGCCTGCACCTTCCCGGTCAGGTCTTTGATATACTTATTTTGTTCATTGATCGCTTCCAGCGATTTTTTAATATTTTCAGCACCAGCTTGATTGATGACGGATAAATCCGACAAACGATCCAGCAAACTGGTATTGGTCGATTTCAGGTATTCATTGTCTTTTTCCAATGCTGCCATGCGTAGTTTGGCATTATCTAATTCGTTCTGGGTTTTCAACAACTCGTCCTCTTTGCTGCGCAACTGACTTTGCAACTGCGCTTTTTCACCTTCACAGGTATTCACTTGTGCTTGTAGTTGCTCATAATTCGTCCGCAGGCTCCCCTGCATTTCCAGGTATTTCTTTTTGCTCACGCAGGAAGTTAACAGCAAGATTGGCAACGCTAAAACAAGAATTTTTTTCATGGTTTTTACGATTTTGTAATTTGTATAAATAAAAGACCACTACAAAGCGGGCAAAACACTGCTAAAAAAAGAACAAACGCCCGATCGCATATGTTCTTACAAAAGCCTTGTTAGCCGCCTTTAGTATGCCAAGCGTGTTTAAAAGAATGTTAAAATAGGTTTACACGTTTACCAGCGCCTGCTCTAAATCTTCGAGCAAATCCTCTACGTCTTCTACCCCTACGCTGAGGCGAATGAGCGAATCCGTCAGTCCTACTTTCAGGCGTTCTTCCCGCGGAATGGACGCGTGGGTCATAGACGCAGGATGCCCAATGAGCGACTCGACGCCGCCGAGTGACTCTGCCAGCAGGAACAATTTCGTATTACTCAATACTTTAGTTGCTTCTTCGAGGGTGTCTTTGTGCAGATCAAACGAGACCATTGCACCGTAGTGCCGCATCTGACGTGAAGCTAATTCGTAATATTTATTATCTTTCAAACCAGGGTAATACACGGTTTTTACTTTTGGATGTCCCGCTAAGTATTTGGCAATCTTTTTGGCATTTTTACAAGCGCGTTCAACCCGCAAATGCAAGGTTTTGATACCACGTAAAATCAGGAAACAATCCTGCGGACCCGGCACTGCACCCGCTGCATTTTGTAGGAAATACAACTGCTGGGCAATTTCCTCATTATTCAAAATAATAGCACCATGAATCACATCAGAGTGTCCGCCCAGATACTTTGTGGCGGAGTGGGTCACCATATCTGCCCCCAGGTCAAGCGGAGTTTGCAGGTAGGGCGAAGCAAAAGTATTGTCCACGCAGGTGAGAATGTTATGGGCTTTCGCCAAATTACAAACTGCCTGAATATCAATGATATTGAGCATCGGATTGGTGGGCGTCTCAATCCAGATCAATTTCGTTTTTTTGGTAATGGCTTTTTCTACTTCTTTGACTTGGGTCATATCCACGAACGTAGATTTCAAGCCAAACTTTTCATACACGCGCCGCATCAGCCGGTAGGAACCACCGTATAAGTCGTTGGTGGAAATAATTTCGTCGCCAGGATTGAGCAACTTCAAAATGTTATCCATTGCTGCCAAACCACTGCTGAAGCAAATCCCGAATTGACCGTTTTCCAGCGCTGCCAGATTTTTTTGCAGGGCATCGCGCGTGGGATTTTGGGTGCGGGCATACTCATAGCCTTTGTGTACGCCGGGCGCTTCTTGCGCATACGTAGAAGTTTGATAAATGGGCGTCATCACTGCCCCGGTCAGCGGATCGGGGTCAACACCTGCGTGAATTGCTTTGGTTGCGAATCTCATTTTGGTAGAGCTGTTGTTTTTGTAAATAGTGTTGTAGTGTTATAGTACCGTAGTGTTATTGTGTTTTAGAGTTAAGGTGTTGGGGTTGTAGGGTTATAATTATAAAAGTGTAATATCACAAGTAAATAATTTAATTAATTATTAATATATCAGCCAGGATTTTAATAAAGTTGGCTGCTGGGCATCAAACCGCGATAAAACGCGCACAAAAGTAACGAAAAAGGGCAATTTGAGTTGCCCCAAATTGCCCTTTTTGGTATCGTGGTAACGAATATCCTCTTGCTTATCCGTTTACGGAGTCGTTCAATTCTTTGCCCGGTTTGAACTTTACTACGTTTTTAGCACCAATTTGGATGCTTTCACCGCTCTGCGGATTACGTCCGGTACGAGCTTCACGCTTTGAAACAGAAAAAGTACCAAAGCCAATCAGGGTTACTTTATCGCCTGATTTCAGGGCTTCTTCTACGCTGCTCAGCACAGCATTGAGTGCGTCACCTGCTTGAGCTCTAGTTAGTTTTGCGTTTTCGGCGATTTTGCCAATCAGATCTCCTTTATTCATTTTAAAGGTTTTTGATGAGAAAATAACTTAGAATGCCCCAAATTTAAGGGTTTGTTTGGTAATTGCAATTTTTTTATGCTCAAAAATGCAGTAAAACCGGGCATTGTGGAAAAAAAAGTGCTAAAATTGTATAAATAATGGTGTAACAATTGTTTATAATAAAAAATATATCCGGATGAAAAAGTGGATCATCTCATTGATAATCATAGTGTTAGCTGCTTCTACTTCTATTACAACTTCATCTTGCAGCCGAAAATCGGGTTGTCCGGCTTACGATACCCTTAAAGCCCCCGTCAATCGCAAAGGTGAACTCTCCACCAAAGGCGGTAAATCCGGTCTTTTCCCTAAAGATTTTAATAAAACCACCAAAAAGAGGAAAAAATAGTCAAACAACCCAGCCGTATATCAGCAGCGAAGCACATTGGCAGCTTACTTCCGTTTCGGATCCAACGCATCGCTCAAACCCTCGCCGAGCAGATTGAAAATGGTCACGGTAAGGAAAATTGCCAAACCCGGAAATAGCGCCAGCCACCACGCCGAGAAGCGTGTACGCGCCGCATTGAGCATCTGACCCCAGGTGACCTGCTCCGCCGCCATGCCCACACCCAGGAAAGACAAAAAAGCTTCCAGCAAAATCGAACTTGCCACGCCAAACGCAATGGCAATCAAAACCGAGGTCAACGCATTGGGCAAAGCGTGTTTGACAATAATCCGCCAATCGCTGAAACCCATGGCACGGGCAGCTTCCACATAATTCATACTGCGAATTTTGAGCAACTCGGCACGAATAAAACGCGCAATGCCTGTCCACCGCACCAAGCCGATAATCGCCATCACATACAAAATAGAAGGTTTGCGAATCACCGCCACCACCGATAAAATGAGCAGTAGCGCCGGAATGGAATTTAAAATTTCAATAAAACGCATGATGAGCAAATCAGCGGGAATGGTCAATTTTTTCCCAAGCGGCGCCAAACGTTTGAGCAACGTCGCTAAAAAATTGCTCAGCAGCAGCACACCTATTATAATAGCCAGACTTTTGAAAAGCTCGGTACTAAAATTGCCTTCAGCATATTGGTAGCTCCGCACGGTAAAACCGTAAAAAATGCCAATAACTAAACCTAGGACATTCAAAATCAAGCGAATACGCGATATTTTTAGCCGATCGTCACCAAAATAGCCTGCAATTGCCCCAAAGAAAATCCCGATCACCGTCGCAATTGCCATTGACACCACACCCACGAGCATTGCCACCCGCGTACCTGCTATCATCCCCGCCAACACGTCGCGTCCCAGTCCGTCGGTACCTAGCCAGTGCCGGAATCGCCAAGAGGATACATTCTGCTCGGCACCCGGACCCACGTAGCTCATGTTTTTACGGTCTAAATAAGTAGCCGCGTACGGAATCGGCGGAAAAACCACCGCCTCGTATTGCAAAGTGTGCCAATCGGCATTTGCCAAAACGCCCGTCCAGGTGGACCAGCCCAGATTGACCGCGTATTGTTTAAAAACCGGAAAGTACGTTTTACCCTCTATTCTGCAATATAAAGGCTTGTCATTTGCCAAAAAATCGGCAAACAACGCTACGAACAACAGCACATACAGCGCCCGCAAGGACCAGACCGCCAGCCGATTCTTCCTAAACTGCCGCCACACCAAGGCGCGGTAGCTTTGGTCGAGTGCGCCGTTTTCTGCTTGCTGCGCCAATCTTTTCTCCGTTCGATTACCAAAAAGCATAGGGTCGTAAAATTAAGAACTTTTAGCGCTTTTGTACAACTTAAAAGGGAAAACCCCGCGATAGGCTATCTACTAAATAAAGTTGCTTCGATTTGTAAAAACTTTAGGCGTTGTTTGCAAAATTTTAGCTTTGTTACTAAAAATTTTAGGTATTGCTTGCAAAATTTTACCCCTACCTACCTAAAATTTTAGGTGTTGTTTGCAAAATTTTAGCCTTGTTACTAAAAATTTTAGGTGTCCGTTGCAAAATTTTAGGCAATTCATTTAAAATTTTGGGTTGCTTGCTAAAAATTTTGAAGATAAAACCTAAAAAAACGGCGCGAAGAACAGCCTGCCTGTGGTATGAGGTATTCCGTACAAAGGAATATGTTGGGCTGATTAAATGCAGTTGGTATCGTTTTGCCTAGCCTTTTACACCTTTATTATACATGCTGTAAATGCCGGTTGAGGTTGTCCATCCTTCTGTTGGCAGGCATACGCAGGTTTTCCAAAAAAAAGCTACTTTTGCGTTCTCAAAATGCAGCGTCATGTCCTCGAAGAATACTTATGTAGCCATCATGGCAGGAGGCGTCGGGAGCCGCTTCTGGCCTGCCAGCCGTACCGCCAAGCCCAAGCAATTCCTCGATATTATGGGAGTGGGCAAGTCTTTGTTGCAACTCACGGTGGAGCGGTTTTTGCACTTGTGCCCGATGGAACACATTTATATTGTGACTAATGCGGTGTACCGCGATCTGGTGAAAGAACAATTGCCGGGCATTACCGACAATCAGATTTTGCTGGAGCCTTCGCGGAATAATACCGCACCCTGCATTGCCTATGCGGCATTCAAACTGCAACAGTTGAACCCGGAGGCGAACCTCGTGGTAGCGCCTTCTGATCATATTATTCTGCAAGAGGCAGCGTTTATTGATACCCTGCAAACGGCGTTGGATTTTACTGCACATGAAGATGCGCTGGTGACCTTGGGCATTCAGCCCGTGCGCCCGGATACCGGATATGGTTACATCAACTTTGAACAGGAGACTGTGGAAGGAAATGTCCACAAGGTGATCAAATTCACCGAAAAGCCGCCGCTGGAAAAAGCGAAGGCGTTTTTGGCGAGTGGCGATTATTTGTGGAATGCAGGTATTTTCGTGTGGCGGGTGTCGAGTATCTTAAGCGCCTTGCAAAAAAACGCGCCGCAGATTCACCAAATTTTAGGGCAGCAACTTGCTTGTTATAATACGCCGAAGGAGCAGCCCTTTATTGACGAGTATTATCCCACTACGCCGAATATTTCGATTGACTTTGCAGTAATGGAGAAAGCAGATAATGTTTATACCATTCCGTCGAGCTTTGGCTGGTCGGATCTGGGCACCTGGGGCTCGCTGTATGCGGAGTCGACTACCGATGCACAGGGTAATGTGGTACAAGGTGGCGACGTTATGTTGTACCAGGTGAATAACTGTCTGGTGCGGGCGCCCAAAGATAAACTGGTGGTCATCAAAGGTTTGGAAAATTATATTGTCATAGACGAGCCAGATGTGCTGGTCATTCATCCATTGGCGCTGGAACAGGAAATCAAACAGATTACCGAACAGGTAAAACAACAAAAAGGTGAAAAATATCTTTAACTTATTTTGAAAAATGCGCTGAATAGTTATAAATTGCGTGATCTTTCAGAAGCTCTTCACAAACCACACAGACTTGCACTTGCCTGAACGGCTCTAACTATGTTATGTAGAGTCCGCAATTCTATCTGATTTGCCGTATTCATTGTTGTGACAGTGGATTCACTGTAGCGTGCATTACATCTAATTCCCTTGATTTGATATAGATAAATGTCATATTTATATATTATCATACTATGAGTAATTACACACATTTTTTATTTAGTACGTTAAACGAATAGGACCCAACAAATAGGATTACACAAAACTTAGCAAGCACTTAGAGGACTAAAACTAGTTACAAAAGTGAAAAAGAGAGTCAGAACCATTGCCATTACTGGTAACTATGCGCGTTGGGTCTATCAGTTTCGTATTGGCTTATTAAGAAAACTACAGCAATCTGGTATCAAGGTGATCGTGATTGCTGCGCCGGATCGGTTTGAGCACAAATTTGTACGCGAAAAATTTATTTTTGAACCGATCAGCATCAATTTTTATGGGAATAATCCGCTGGACGACCTACAGCTTACAAGGCAGTTGTACCGGATTTATCGTCGGCATCAGGTGGATGTTGCCATTCACTTCACCATCAAACCGAATATATTTGGCGGCTTGGCGGCGAAGATGCTGGGCATACCTTCTTATGCCGTTGTGACCGGTATGGGGCATATCAGCAATCCGGAGAATGGATTCATTTCCTGGGTTGGACTGAAGTTATACCGGATGGCCTTACCGCTGCATCAAAAAGTGTTGGTCCTGAATCAGCGCGATGCCCGCGAACTGGCAGCGCAGAAGATGGTCGCTCCGGAAAAGATCATGCTCCTGCCCGGCGAAGGAATA
>JBKBWT010000322.1:0-7168 GCA_046314415.1 Saprospiraceae bacterium | reverse complement strand
AGTTCCGAACATCCAGTTTTTAGTTTTGAACTTCAAAGAAGTAGTTCCGAACATCAACGTTGTAGTTCCAAACTTCAAGGAAGTAGTTACTTAACTAAAAGGTTGTAGTTTCAAACTTAAAAGCTTTAGTTCAGAACATCCAGTCTTTAGTTTTGAACTTCAAAGAAGTAGTTACCTAACTAAAAGGCTTTAGTTCTGAACTTCCAGTTTTTAGTTCAGAACTTGAGAGAAGTAGTTCGGAACTTCAAGACTTTAGTTCCAAACTTGAAGCTTGAAGTTCCGAACTACAAAAATGTATTGTTAGAAACCCCGGATGTCGATCTGGTCATGTGAGAAAGTTCATTCCAGTGCTCATTTGGAGCGGTACGGATCTGGTCGGAAGCATTTTATTGTACCAATCGGCAACGAAGGAACTGCGTGTTCTTTCGGAGGTGGAGCGCCCCCCAGGCAAGCCCGTAAGAAGAAGTGTTTTATATCAGATTTGAAATGTAAAATGTGAAATACGAGAATTCAAACCACTGACAATCAGCATCTTACTTTATGTTTTAATTTTATTATCAATAGAAATTTGTATTACACTACTTCACCATAGAGGTCAAATTCTTCGGCAGCGGTAATTTTTACCAGTGCGAAGTCGCCCACGCGCAGGTATTGATTTTCGGCAGCTACCAGCACCTCGTTATCCACTTCGGGTGAGTCGCCTTCCGTCCTTCCGATGAAGTAAGCGCCTTCCTTGCGGTCGAACAGCACTTTGAAGGTCTGCCCGACTTTTTGCTGGTTCTTTTCAAAAGAAATCGTTTCCTGGATTGCCATCAGGTGCGCCGCCCGCTCGGCTTTTACATCCTCCGGCACATCGTCTTCAAACTCATATGCGCGCGTGCCCTCCTCATGCGAATATTGAAACACGCCGAGTCGATCAAAGCGCACTTGTTGCACAAAATCGCACAAGTCCTGAAATTCTTCGTCCGTCTCACCCGGAAAGCCCACGAGCATCGTGGTACGTAGGGTCAAGTTCGGAACTTTATGCCGCGCCAGGGCAATCAAATCCAGGGTTTCTTCTTGGGTAATCTGGCGACGCATGCGATCTAAAACGGCGTTGTTCGCATGTTGTAAAGGCATATCCAGATAGTTGCAAACCTTTGGCAATGAAGCCATTGCATCGAATACTTCCACCGGAAATTTACTTGGATAGGCATAATGCAGGCGAATCCATTCAATACCTTCCACCTCCGACAAGGCATGTAACAACTGCGGCAGTTCGCGTTTTTTGTAAATATCTAAACCGTAGTAGGTCAGTTCCTGCGCAATGAGCATCAATTCCTTCACGCCACGCCGCGCAAGACTTTGCGCTTCCTTCACCAGTTGTTCAATCGGCTTCGACACGTGCCCGCCGCGCATCAGCGGAATCGCACAAAACGAGCAGGTGCGGTTACAGCCCTCCGAAATTTTGAGGTAGGCATAATGCGGCTCCGTCGTAATCATCCGCTCGCCAATCAATTCATGCTTATAATCGGCATTGAACTTCGCCAGTAATTGCGGCAATTCCAGCGTGCCAAACCACGCATCCACCTCCGGGATTTCCACCATCAAATCATCGCGATACCGCTGACTCAGGCAGCCCGTCACGTACAATTTGTCAATGCCGCCCTCTTTTTTCACCTCCGCATATTCCAGAATCGTATCAATCGACTCCTGCTTCGCCAGGTCAATAAATCCGCAGGTATTCACGATGATGACGTTCGCATCCTCATTGCTGTCGTGCACCACCTCATAGTCATTCCCGCGCAATTGCGTGATGATGTTCTCCGAATCCACCAGATTCTTCGAGCAGCCCAGCGTCACCACGTTGACTTTATCTTTCTTTAAGGTCTTGGTTTTCATTAAATTGTGTTCGAGTATTCAGGTGTTCTTGTGTTTATGTCTGCCGTAGCATACACAGGACGACCTGATTTTCGCAAAAAGTTTGCAAAGATAGGAAAATATACTGGTTTTGTAAAGCTAATCTCTGCCGCTAAAAACCAAATAATGATTCATCACTTATGAGATCATTCCCATTGTTATAATAAGAACAAGCTATTCATAAAAAGTCATTTGGAAATTTCACAAAAGATACGCATACTCCACTGAATTCTGCTATCTTTCCGCAATAAAAATCAACGATTTCCCGAAGGGATTCCTTCGGAACAACCCATCAACCTTTCAACGTAAAAAAATGATTCAAATCAAAACGCCCAACGTTTGCGTATTCGAAAGCGCTTTGTTCCGCACTACTTCCACCGTGGTTATCACCAAAGACCTGGTGCTGGTGGTGGACCCAACCTGGCTGCCCCATGAAATCCAGCAAATTACCAATTTAGTTGGTACGCTACGCGGCGAACGCCCACTCTATCTGCTATTTACACATTCAGATTATGATCATATTATAGGATATAATGCCTTTCCTGGGGCGACGGTGATAGCTTCACAAGCATTCATTGACAATCCGGACCGGGATAAAAATATTCAGCAGATTTTAACTTTTGATGACCAATATTATATCCGACGTCCGTATAAAATTGAGTATCCAAAGGTGGATATTATAGTGGAAAAAGATGAACAGGAATTAATCATTGGCGAAACGGTTTTGACCTTTTATCTTACACCCGGACATAATATAGATGGAATTTTCACTATTGTAGAGTTTGAAAATCAACGCATTTGGATTGCCGGTGATTATTTATCAAATGTAGAATTTCCTTTTATTTACCATAGCAGTTTTGCCTATAAAAGAGCCTTGGTGAAAGCCGAGCAAATTATGAAGCAAAGTCATATTGATTTGTTGATCCCCGGTCACGGCGACGCTACAATGGACGAGGCAGAAATGATCAATCGCATTCAGGATTCGTCCGCTTACATTCGTTCGGTGCGCGAAGCTTTGCAGGATGGCAAGGAATTTTCCACCGAAGCGCTCTTCCAACGCTATGGTTTTCCGGGCATTATGCAAAAATATCACGACGAGAATATGGCGTTGTTGAAAAAAGAAATGGGGGCAGGACACTGATTCTTATGATTTAATTATGATTTTTTATGATTATATTTTATATCAGTCAAAATCATCATCATCTTACATAATCAGTGTACCATTCAAAATTGCAGTACCAAACCAACCTGATTACCATCAAAATACACATTACTTAATAATTGCTGCCATTCCATTGAGCGGGTTTGTGCATGTGTGAAATAAAATATTAAATCAAAAGTAAATAAAAATGCGCCTTGCAATATAATGGATTTACCAAATCCTTTTAGTCGTTCGGGATTTTTATTATTATTTTTAGAACGTTCCATTAAATACAAGCCGCCGAGCATATAACCTACATCTAAGCCGGTATTCAGTAGTAAAATTTTTTCAATATTATATTGCTCTTTAATGGTTGATAGCATATCATAACTCGCCGGATCGGCATTAATCGCATTCAAATAACCGACCGTCGCCAGCCCTAGATTCACTGCGTTCCAGCCGATATTCATCAGATGAAAATATTTAGCTTCGCCTTGTTTTCTACCGGCAAGCAGCGCTCCTGTAGCCATGTTGCCCACCGCCCAGGTGCCCATAATAAGCATCCCAATGCGCTGCTTCTCAATGCGTATCTCATTAACTTTCAATAAGTTAACATCCTGCGAAAATAACAAGCAGGTCCAGAAGAAAAAGAAAAATAGGAGCAATGCTTTTCTCATCTCTTTATAATTTCCAAAGGAAACTATGAAATGTAGAAAAAGTTTAAAGAAAGGTGAAATATGAAGTAAAAGACATAAGAAATCGTAAATTTTTATTGGTTATTTTATATTGCCCTTTATTCTATATCATGGATTTTATTTAATTCCAGAATCGTTTTGCCACTATCGGCATAATACATGGGTTTAAATTGCACATCACATAATAAATCTTTCGCTATGTAAGAGCTATTGATATGCACATTTTGTGCAAAAGTTTCATCATATCCTTCAATTTGTATCAAGATTTCAGCATGTTCATTTACTAATTCCGCTTTACTTTTTTGATATAAGGGACTACTATCATCAATGTAATGAACGATGGTCCAATTTAGTGGAAAGAGCGTTACTTCATCGCGTTCGAGCAGCAGTAATTGAAAACGCCGCTCGCGGCGACCTTTACATTCTTCCAGCCAGGAAAATATAACTTTAACTTTGAGGTTGATAATCTTGTTATTACGAATATTAACAATTCTAAATTGCAGGCAACGTTCGCCACTATTACGATGATTGGTGACAAGGGCATTTTTACTAAATAAAATCTGTGCTTTGGGCTTGGAAAAGCGCGCAAAAAATAAACCCGTAGAAAGCGCAAATGAAATATTGCCAAATAAGGCTATAATGGCTGCCATAATATGCGCTGGCATGCCCTGGGGCATCATGCCACCGTAACCTACCGTAGTAAACGTCTGAATACTAAAGAAAAACGCTTGCTCGAAATTTTGCATAAAAGTGCCCGATCTGATCCCCGCCACATTTTCTACCCCTAGCAAAACTATAATAACTCCGAACAAACCATTAATAAGGATGTAATAAAGCAAGATAAATATAAAAAAGACCCCCCAATTCATTTCGAGCATGGACTGATAGGGCGACCACGCACGCAAACCCGTACGCACAACATTAAGCGATCCGTTGGGATTGAGCAGGCGCTCCCCTTGTGTGCCAATACGATTACCAAGTCCAAAATCTTCAACGACGCGGCGGCTACGTAACAGATTGGGAAAGCGCCGATTATAACGTTCGATTGCCATTATAATATACTAGTAATCCAATATATGATATTGAAAATAAAATACTTATTCAGTCGTATTTAGCAAGAACCGTTTCTTAACTCGCCGCCGGTAATTCCACGCGCAAAAACGCCTTTTTACGAATGGCATAAAAAATGCTAAATGGCTCAATTTCAACGCGTTCTCCCGAAATCAATAATGATTTTGCCTTATCTTTAATACGCGGATATAACCATTCTACCATTTTATCAATCGAATCATTTTCGCCAAAAGTCAAATACATTCTTATAGACTCCTGATACCCAATGCTTCTGCCCATATGATCTTCATCTATAATAATAGAGGCTTGTGTATCGGGAATTTTATATTTATCGCCAAATTGAAGCCAACGATAGCTTGTGCCAAACAATTGATATTTTAAATCTTTATCCGTTGTAATGACCTCAATTTTAAGCTGATTGGCAGAAAATACCGCGTGGGTATTCATAAAATCTTCGCCATCGGCACGGGTGAAACCGCTATTCGCTGATTTACCTGATAGATAAGTCTCAATTTTAACTGCCAGGTCTTCAATTAGTTGAAAACGCTCCGTAGCCATTTCGCGCACGGTTTCGTCTTCAAATTTTTCAAAGTTATCGGGATGATATTTCGCCCGCAATTCACGTTGTAATTTTTTTAGTTTCTCCAAATCCAAATCCTCCAGTCGAACCCCGAAATATTTTTCGATTGCAGCTTTATCTTTTTCTGAAAACATAGGTTTTGCTTCCTTAATGATTGGTGAATAACAGAATAAACATTCATAACCAGGGGAAAGGTTGAGGGCTGCCAAAATATATTTTCCCAGGGTAATTTTTACCGGACTTTACATGCTAAAACCTTACCTTTGACACCTGGCTTAACCGATTTTAATTTATAATAATTCTATAACATGGCAGTAAATAACCTTTTTATTTTTATTTATTTTTCCCTGTTTATCAATATTTTAAACGCCCAAAATCCACTTATTGATTATTATCCGCCTTCGCCGGTACCCGACCGGATTATATTAAATTATAAAGATAACCCGGCTACTTCTATTGGGGTGAACTGGCGTACCGCCGTGAGCGTCCAAAAAGGGTATGGGCAAATTGCGAAAGCCACGGCTGGTCCGGATTTTGATAGCATACAAGTGGTCAAAGCCGAGCGGGAGTTACTGGTATCAGATTTGAATGCTGCACATTATTATTCGATTCAATTTACTGGTCTAGAGCCAAATACACTTTATGCTTATCGCGTAGGTGACAGCACATTATGGAGTGAATGGTCGCATTTTCGAACTGCGGCAGACAAAGAAGCGCCTTTTTCCTTTATTTACTTTGGTGATGCCCAAAATGATTTGAAATCAAAATGGTCGCGAACGATTCGGCAGGCTTACAGTCATTTGCCCCAGGCAAATATCATGTTACACGCCGGAGATTTGATTAATATTCCCCAGCGAGATCACGAATGGGGCGAATGGTTTTATGCCGGAGGCTGGATTTATCAAAATATACCCAGTATCATGACGCCGGGTAATCATGAATATCGCCGGATTACACCGACACAAAGCGAATTAAGCACGCATTGGAAGCCGTCTTTTAATTTGCCGGAAAACGGACCCGAGGGCTTGAAAGAGACTTGTTATTATATCGATTATCAAAATACCCGTTTTATTTCTATCAATTCCCAGGCTTTTTTAAATAATCCACAGGACAGCGCTAAACAAGTGGACTGGTTAAAGCAAATTTTAGTAAATAACCGGAATAAATGGACAGTTGTAACGATGCACCATCCCATTTATTCTCCAGCCTGGGAACGCGATAATCCCCGATTAAGAAATGCTTTAAAACCCTTATTCGATCAATATAATATTGACCTCGTATTACAAGGACATGATCATACTTACGCGCGTGGTGGTAATAATCTACCCACCGGATCAACCGTGATTGACTCCACCGGACCGGTTTATGTCGTATCCGTCAGCGGACCTAAAATGTACGTTTCCAGTCTGTTATCTTGGATTGATCGCGCTGCGATGGAAACACAATTGTATCAAATTATACATATTAATGGCGACTCCCTAATTTATGAAGCATTTACCACCATCGGTGAATTATATGATAAATTTGAAATTATAAAAAATAATAAAACCGGACAAAAACAATTTAAAGATTTAGCCCCCGCAGGTGTTCCCGAACGCCTGTCGGAGCAATTTGCCCGTAAAATGTCGGATGAAGACTGGGCGCAGTGGGTCACCAATTTTGAAGCTTATAAGGCGCGCCGACAAGCGAAAGAACAAGGCGCTGCTACGCAGAAAGGGAAAAAGCGGAAGAGAGGATAGGTGTTATTTAATCATTCACTAAATTAAAAATCAGTAAATAGAT
>JBKBWT010000321.1:0-7233 GCA_046314415.1 Saprospiraceae bacterium | reverse complement strand
CCAGTAAATTATACTTTAAAATTAAAAAGCAAATATCTGGTAGCTGTGATAATATCAATTGGGATGACGATCCGTTGACGCAAGGAGCACAGGAAGGGTTTGACGACGATTTATTTTTCTGTTGTGATGAAGCCAACTCCAAAACGGTTCCGATCATTTTCCGGGTATATGAAATAAATCCTGGCACAGGTCCGGTAAATCCGGCACGGGAACTGCCTGGCGGCGATTTATATGGTCATTTTAATGAATCTGTAATTGAAGTAGAAGTACAAGATAAATTGGCTCCGGTGATTAACTGCCCCAAAGATACGGTGATTGACTGTGCAGCTGATTATTCCAATCTTTCCCGTTTTGGCAATCCTGGCGTGAAAGACAATTGTGGCTTTACCTTGGATTCGACCATTACCCGCAATATTAATGAATGTGGTACCGGTACGATTTTGCGGACGTTTCGCGCCCGGGATGCCTTCGGCAATGAAGCCAGTTGTACGCAAACCATCACCATTATTAATAAAAATCCGCTGAAAGCCGAGGACATTGACTGGCCTGAGCCATACATCACTGAATTTTGTAATGCAAAAGTGAATCCAACCGATTTACCGGCAGGATTTGATAAACCCAAAGTGGAAAAACGCGCCTGTAATTTAATCGCGGTTGCTTACACCGATCAGGTATTTGATATTGCACAGCCGGCTTGTTATAAAATTTTACGAACCTGGGAAGTGATTGACTGGTGTGTGTATGAGCCTAGCCGGCCGGACCGGGGGGGTAAATTTTCGTATGTGCAAGTCATTCGGGTGGAAGATCGCCAAGCGCCGGTGCTTACTTGTCCTGGTGATGTCTTAGTGCCGACTTCCAATAATTGCGGCGCTGTTCCCATCACTGTTGCGAGTGTGACTGCCACCGATTGTAATACAGCCGTGACGATTACTAATGATTCGCCTTATGCAACTGCCAAAGGAGCGAACGCCAGCGGTACGTATCCGCCTGGTATTCATACGGTTACATTTACAGCTACCGACGGTTGTGGTAATACCTCCACTTGTAAAATAAAAATCACGGTGGAAGACCGTACCCCGCCAGGGGCGATATGTATCGTAGGATTGTCAACAAATCTAACCAATACCGATGGTCAGATCAAAGCCATTGTGAAGGCCCGGCAATTTAATGGCGGTAGTAGCGACAATTGTACACCTGCCAGCCGCTTGAAATACACCTTGCGTCGCGCCGGAGATACCCGTCCGCCTATTGATACGCAATTGGTTTTTACGTGCGAAGACATTGGTTCTCAATTAGTTGAATTCTGGGTGACCGATGAAAAGGGCAACAGTTCGCAATGCGTTACGTTTATTGCAGTGCAGGATAACAACCAAATTTGTCCGGCTCCAGCAGTCGGTAGGGTAGCGGGCGGCATCGAAACGGAACGCGGCGATCTGGTAGAGGGCGTAAATATTAAAGTCAACAACAGCAGTGCTTTGCAGGCATTTACGGGGCATAACGGTTTTTTTGAATTTCCCAATCTCCCAATCGGCAAGGATTATACCATTGTACCGGATAAAGACGGCGACTTGATGAATGGCGTTACAACCTTGGATATTGTATTGATTTCCAAGCATATACTTGGTATTCAGCGGCTCGATACGCCTTATAAGCTGATTGCTGCTGATGTGGATCGTTCGGGGGCTATTTCTGCCATTGACCTGATACGATTGCGCAAAATTCTGTTAGGCATAGAACGTACCTTGCCAAATAACAATCGCTCCTGGCGTTTTGTGGATGCCAAATACAAATTTGCCAATCCTGAGAACCCCTTCCAACGGGAGTTTCCGGAGATATACAATATCAATGACTTTGATGGCAAACCAATGGAGGTAGATTTTGTCGCCATTAAAGTCGGGGATGTGAATGGCTCGGCTAAGGCGAACGATGCTGCCAATGTTGAAACCCGTGCGGCTTCGCGTACTTTGACACTCACAACCAGCGAACGTGCTGTTCAATCCGGTGAGACATTTACAATTGATATAAATCCAAATATTGCTGCGAAATTTATTGGTTATCAATTTGCTATGCGATTTGATCCGGAGTTGTTAGAATTTATTAGCGTAGAAAACGGCGACTTGCCCGATCTGAGTGAAACCAACATCAAAACAGTGGATGCCAGTGCAGGAATACTGCTGACGAGTTGGAACACCGCGCAGCCTGTGGCAGTATCAAACGAAACGGTGCTGTTTAGCCTTACTTTCCGTGCCAAAGCTGCCGGGCAGTTGAGTAAAATGTTGCAAATAGAGCCGCGCGCCCTGAGTCCGGAGGCGTATGAAACCGAAACGGAAGTATTGAAAATTGCGCTTCAATTTAGAGAAAGTGCCAATGTAAATACTGCGGAACCGACTAATAATCAGCCAATTGAAGGAAAATTTGAATTGTATCAGAATGCGCCGAATCCTTTTGCCACGCAAACGGTGGTGTCTTTCCGACTGCCCAAAACGAGCGTTGCCAAGTTGATCGTATTTGATGCGAATGGTAGAACGGTGTACAACAAAGAAGGCACTTTTAACGAAGGATACAATGAAATTGTTATTACCCGCGATGAAGTGCAGGGCGAAGGCATGCTCTACTACCGCCTCGAGACGCAGGAAGGCAAAAACGCTACCCGAAAAATGATGTTACTGGACTGATAATGTTTTGTTTCTTTTTGTTCAGTTCATTTGTCGTTTGACGTTTTCTCATCGTTTTGCCCCAATGAACAACGTCAAATTAAAAATAACGAACGTTTAAAGAATCGGTTATCAGAAATGAGGTCCCTGTCCCGTTACGGAGATGGGGACTTTTAACATTTGTACAAAATGCTAACAATCAGCTTCCTACATCCTTTATTCAATTTTTATAGATGTTTAAATATATTATTTTTTATAAAATACCTTATTTAGGGTATAGCCGTCATCAAAATATTCCTTAAATTTGCATAGACATTTTTCAAATATTTACATCTTATATTTCTATCCCACAGACCGATTTATAAAGGACACACCAACACTAGTGAACACTGTAGGTTCATCACCTCCCAGCTATCCCATGTAACATACCGTTATTTAGTCAGCCACAGATACGAAGCGTGCTATGTTGAGATGAAATCTCTTCGTAATGTTTTGTTATCTGAATGCCAAAAAGATAATTCCATTTTTTGTATAAACCGCAATGGTTATAATTCGCTGTTAACAAATCATAATCTTATTAAAACAACAACTGTTTGAGAAATCTTTACCCTTTTAGATGAAGAATAGGTTTTTGGGATAGCCTCTCTCTGCGTATGTGGAGGGGGCTTTTTTTATTGATAATGGATGATTATTTATTGATAATTTTGGCTTTTATTTTCAAATTTTATACCTCACATTTCAAATTTTCATTTTGGCACTTCATAATGATCTTGGTAAAATTGGCGAGCAATTAGCGCGTACTTTCCTTGAAAACAAAGGCTTTCAAATACTGGAAATCAACTGGCGCTACCGCAAAGCCGAAATCGACCTGATTGCCAAAGATGGTGAAACCCTTGTATTTATTGAAGTTAAAACCCGTAGCACGGATTTATTCGGCAAGCCCGAAGAAGCCATCTCCCCGCGTAAAGAACGCCTGCTCACCGACGCTGCCGCCGCTTATATGGAACAAATCAATCATGAATGGGCCGTGCGCTTTGATGTGATTTCCATTATATACCGCGATGAAAAATATTACACGCTTGAGCATTTTGAAGATGCTTTTTTTATGGGATTGGAGTAAATATTTTTAAATTTTTTAGACCAAATCTAAATAACTTTCCTGCAACAACCCACCCCGCTCACGTGTTATTGTGACACAAATTTATTGTACTTTTGTACTTTGATTTTCCTAACCAAGACAAGGGCTATCCAACATGAGCAAAATTGCTGTTTTTGACCAATTCTCGAATCGCCATATCGGTCCGAATGAATCTGAATTGCAGGAAATGCTGCAAAGTATCGGTGTGGATTCGCTCGACCAACTCATTGACGAAACGGTGCCTGCCGCCATTCGCATGGAACGGGAACTCGATCTGCCCGACGCCATGACCGAGTACGACTATCTGCGCGACATTCGCCGCATTGGCATGAGCAATCGCGTATTTCGTACCTACATTGGCATGGGCTATTACGGTACCTTGACACCGTCGGTTATATTAAGAAATATTTTCAATAATCCCGGCTGGTACACGCAGTACACGCCTTATCAGGCGGAAATTGCTCAGGGACGTCTCGAAGCGTTGCTCAATTTCCAGACAATGGTGAGTGATTTAACCGCACTGCCCATTGCCAATGCTTCCCTGCTGGATGAGGGTACCGCCGCGGCAGAAGCCATGCACATGTTTTACGGCATTAAAAATGCCAAGGTGCGCAAAGCCGAAGATGAAGCCGACGAGTTTTTTGTCGATGCGAATGTTTTTCCGCAAACGATTGATATTCTACAAACCCGCGCCAAATTTGGCGGCATCAAAGTTATTGTTGGCAATTGGCAAACCTTTGAACCAACGCCAAAAACATTTGGTGCTTTACTGCAATATCCTAATAAACGCGGTGCGGTGGAAGACTATCGCGCATTTGTAGAAAAATGCAAAGCGCATGAAGTCTATGTCACGGTCGCCGCGGACTTGCTGAGTCTGGCGCTATTGACGCCTCCGGGCGAATGGGGTGCGGATGCTGCTGTTGGTAATACTCAACGTTTTGGCGTACCAATGGGCTATGGTGGCCCGCACGCAGCTTACTTTGCGACTAAAGACGATTATAAACGCCAGATTCCGGGGCGCATCATCGGCGTATCGGTAGATCACCACGGCAAACCCGCGTTGCGCATGGCATTGCAGACACGTGAGCAACACATTCGGCGCGAGAAAGCCACCTCTAATATTTGTACTGCCCAGGCATTATTGGCAATTATGGCAGGCATGTATGGGGTCTATCATGGTCCGAAAGGCATTCGTGCTATTTCGGAGCGTGTGCATACTTTGACCCAGTTATTACATCAGAATATCATAAAACTGGGCTACGAACAAAGCAATGCATTTTTCTTTGATACCCTGGCAATTAAGGCAAACCACGCCATTCAGGGGCATATCCGACAGATTGCACAAGGGCATCAGATGAATTTTTATTATACGGAAAATTATATTCAAATCAGCTTGGATGAAACTACGAGCCTGGCGGATATTGAAGAAATTACGCGCATTTTTGCCCAAGCAGATGGAGTTGATTATGAATTTGATAAAAACGAACCCGAAGCATATCAATTTCCTGGCAGTCTGATGCGCGAAAGTGAATATTTGACGCATCCGGTTTTTAATAATTATCATACCGAAAGTAAAATGATGCGCTATATTAAGCGCCTGGAAAACAAGGACTTATCGTTGATGCACTCGATGATTCCACTGGGTTCCTGTACGATGAAATTGAATGCCGCGTCGGAATTACTGCCGGTTACGTTTGATTATTTTGCCAATATTCATCCCTTTGTGCCGCTTGATCAGGCGCAAGGTTATGTAAAGATTTTCAAGGAGTTAGAGGAATATCTGTCCGAAATTACCGGTTTTGCGGCTTGCTCTTTGCAGCCCAATTCCGGCGCACAAGGTGAATACGCAGGGCTGCTCACCATTCGTGCCTATCACGAAGCCAACGGACAAAATCACCGCAACATTGCTTTGATTCCGTCTTCTGCGCATGGTACCAATCCGGCGAGCGCCGTTATGGCTGGTTTACAGGTAGTTGTGGTGGAATGTGACGAAAATGGCAATGTGAATGTGGATGACCTGCGGGCGAAAGCGGAAAAATACAGCGATAACCTCGCGGCGCTGATGATTACCTATCCTTCGACGCACGGGGTTTTTGAAACTGCTATTAAAGATATTTGTGATATTATACACCAACATGGCGGCAAGGTGTATATGGATGGTGCGAATATGAATGCGCAAGTGGGCTTGACGAGTCCGGGAATCATTGGGGCGGATGTTTGTCACCTCAATTTGCACAAAACCTTTGCCATTCCGCACGGCGGTGGTGGTCCGGGCATGGGGCCGATCTGTGTAAATGAAAGTTTAGCGCCATTTTTGCCGAAGCACCCCTTGGTTGAAACCGGCGGTGAGCAAGGCATTCAGGCAGTATCGGCGGCACCCTGGGGCAGCGCAAGCATTCTGCTGATCTCCTATGGTTATATCAAAATGTTGGGTAAGAAAGGAGTGACCGACGCCACAAAATATGCTATTCTGAATGCGAATTATATCAAATCGCGTTTGGAAAAGGAATATAAAATTTTGTATGTCGGCGAAAAAGGGCGTTCGGCGCACGAATTGATTGTGGATTTGCGTCCGTTTAAATCTTTGATTAGCGCCGAAGATGTTGCCAAACGCCTTATGGATTATGGCTTCCACGCGCCGACGCTGTCGTTTCCGGTGGCAGGCACGATCATGATCGAACCGACCGAAAGCGAAGCCAAGGACGAACTCGATCGTTTTTGTGATGCCTTGTTGCAAATTCGCAAAGAAATTGACGAAATTGCCTCCGGCACAGCCGATTTGAAAAATAACGTGCTGCACAATGCGCCGCACACGTTAGCGCTGATTACCGCCGATGACTGGGATTTGCCTTACTCCCGCGAGAAAGCTGCATATCCAGTGCCCTATCTGCATGAAGGGTACAAATTCTGGGCTTCGGTAGGTCGAATAGACAATGCGTATGGCGACCGAAACCTGGTATGTACTTGTCCGCCACTGGATTCGTATCGCGAGGTGGAAGAAGTGGAAAAAGTTTAAAAGTTTTGATATAAAAATATAAGTAGCGTGCTCACAGCTGATTGGTTGTGAGCATTTTTTTTATTTCTATAATTATCAATATGATAATTGCTGCCAAATTTATAAAATAAGGTGCTTTTGTTTTGTGAAAATGTAATTATAAGGGTTTTTATTTAGAATAATTTTTTAATCATAGTAAAAAAATGTACTTTAATCAGCTGTAAATCAAATGTTTGATTAAGTGTCTATAGGCTATCATATATGGGGTAATATTAATGTTTTATTTGTAATGATAATACTTTAAAAATAAATGTTCTATAAATTATTAATAGACTTGCGTCAAATTGATTATCAGCATATTAAAAAATTCCAAAGACCGGCACAAATACCCAATATCATATCCATATCATATTGGCGCTTCATTCTGATTTGGTTGTAAATAATCC
>JBKBWT010000320.1:0-7268 GCA_046314415.1 Saprospiraceae bacterium | reverse complement strand
CAATAAAAAATAATGTGTACCAAAGGGACGAAACCGACACAGCCACGAGGGTATAGAACAGAAATTGGGGTACATTGACATAAAAGCGAAAGCGCTGATACACCCAATACACCGCCATGGTCAAAGCGGCAATCAAAAACGCCACCGGACCTTTGGTCAAAATCCCCATGCCGACGAAAAAGCCGCCCAGTAATAAATAAATCCACTGATTGCTAGGCAGATAGATATTTTTCCAGGCTTCGCGCTTCCAATAGGCGAGGATGAAAAAATACAAGCCGAGGAAAATAAACAGATTGAACCAGGGATCAATAATGCCCGATTTGAAGTATAAAAACGGCAGCACCGAACCGAAATATGTGCCTGCCCAAATGATACCAAAGCGGTGATTATACAACTTTTTACCGATATTATATAAAACCACCAGCGTTACAATACCACAAATGGCATTGGGCAAACGCGCTGCAAACTCGCCTACACCAAATACGCTCATTCCCATTGCCTGTAGCCAGAAGAAAAAAGGCGGCTTCTCCCAGAAAGGCTCAAAATTGACGTACACCCGCAGGAAATCCTTGGTGATGAGCATCTCCCGGCTGATCTCGGCAAAATTGATCTCGTCCCAATCGAACAAATGCACGCCACCGAGAAACGGAATGAAAAACAAAGCGCCCAGTAAGGCAAATAACAGGGAGTATTTCAGGCGTTCACTCATGTGTTCTTATGTTCTGGTGTTTTGGTGTTCGTACCGAGCGCTACCTGAACTCTTTAACCCCCGAACCCCTGAACACCATTATTTATTAGTAGTATTTTATTTCTTACCTCTGTTTAAAAAGTGGAGTACCTTACTCACAAAATCATCATTGATGCCCAACCATCCCTTCAGGCGATTATACACGGCAATTGCCTGCTTATCCAGCCAAATAAACGCAGTTTTGATACCATCGCCAGGGCGAGCCTGATAATTCGTAGCCCGTTTCTTCGGCGCTTCCTGCTCTTCGGTAAAATAATACAGCGCGATTGACTTACGCGTCATCCCTTCGGGGCATTGAATGGGTTCCGGCAAACCGTGAAACGAGTCTTCGTCGGTATTAAACAGCACCACGCGATTAAAAACAGGGCTAATCTTTTGACGGCATTCTTTCATATCGCGCGTCCACAATTCCAGATCACCTTTATACTCAGGCTTCCAGCTTTCATTCAGATAGACCAGCAAATTCACGCGGCGGCGCCAGTTGCGCTTATGCGGGTGTACCGTAAAATCGGCGTGAATGTTCAAAAAACCATTGCGCTGGCTTTGGTGCAAACCGCCTCCTTCCAGGGAGTCGTCGGCTTTCAGATTGGGAATGCCCGTCAGTTTACTCACCGAGGCAACAAACGCCGGACTATTGAGTTCCCGAATCACCTCCTGCAAAAACGGCGGAATCAGGTCCATTTTATTCAAACCATGCTTCTTCTCATTGACATGCACGTAGTGAATCCAGCCTTCGTCCTTCACCTGCGGGAAAGATTCCATGGCTTTGCGCGCCGCCCAGTCTTCCAGGAAATTTTCAAACTGAGCGAAAGGGTAGGGGTCAGCATTTTTATAAGCCTCGGCTTGTTGGGTAAAAATGGCGTCCCACTTGGCGAGATCGAGAATTTGTTGCTTCGTTGCCTGTTGTACCATGAGTCAGAGTAGAAAGTTTTAAATTGGAAATAGGAGCTGACGAATTTCAACTCGTCCATTTCTGATTGCATATTTGAAATAGGTCGTAAAGATAAAACAAGTTTATACTTCAACGGTGATAGAACGGGCAATTGTCAAAATGTTTTGCATAATTATTTGATTTTCAAAAGCAATTGGCTTATAAGTTGCCAGGAATAATTTACGCGGACGTAGGATAAATCTGCACGAAAGCACGATGACTTTACACGGAGGCATGATGCTTTAGCGCGGACGCACGATGACTTTACGCGGAGGCATGATGCTTTAGCGCGGACGTACGATGATTTTACGCGAAGACACAATGATTTTACGCGGAGCTACAATGAACTTGCGCGGCTAGACGATGACTTTACGCGGATGGATGAAGAATCTGCGCGGAGACACGATGACTTTACGCGGATCTACAATAAACTTACGCGGATAGACAAAGAAATTACGCGGACGCACAAAGAACTTACACAGACAGATGATAAACTTACACAGACGCATGATAAATCTACACGGAGGCACGAAGCACGCAAACGTTAGTTGGAGGTATGCATGCGCATCAAGGTTTGCAATAGAATGCTATGCCAGCAGCGTTTTACATCGGTAGCAACTTTACAAGAAATTAAACCGGCTTCCGCTGATAGTGTGTGTAAATTGTAATAACTTTGGCGTCCCTGGCACCACAATCAATCGTACCATGAGCAAACACTTCCATAGTTTCCTACTGCTGCTTGTACTGACGCTGGCTTCCTGCAAGGTCAATCACCTGGCGCAAATTCAGCCGCAAGGCTACCGCATGCAGCCGCAATCCACCACCGTACCTCCCGCCGATGCGGCAACCGAGGCATTCATTGCCCCGTACAAAGCTAAACTGGATGCTGAAATGAACGAAGTCCTGGGCACGGCAGCGCGCACCCTGGAGAAAGCCAAGCCCGAAAGCCCGCTTGGTAACTGGATGGCGGATTTATTCTACGAACAAATCAGTATCTATAATAAAGGTGAGATTGACTTTGCCAGCATGAATTACGGCGGCATTCGCATTCCTACCTTGCAAGCCGGCGAGGTGACGCGCGGTAAGATCTTTGAATTGATGCCTTTTGACAATATGCTCGTGGTGGTACACGCCGACGCGGCTACCGTACGCGCCTTCGTGGATAAAATTGCCAAAGACGGGGGCATTCCGGTCAGCAAACAGTTGCGTTTTAACATTAAAAGCGGTAAAGCTGAAAATATTACGATCAACGGGCAACCTTTGCAAGAGGATAAAATCTATAAAATCGGTGTGTCGGACTATGTGGCGAATGGCGGCGACGATTGTACGTTTTTTGTAGGCAAAAAGCGCGACGAACTCGGCGTACTCATGCGGGATGCCATTATTGATTATGTAAAAAAGCAAACCGCGCAGGGCAAGCAACTCAATGCGCAGGTGGATGGTAGAATTAAATAAATGTGCGAATGCATCCATGTGCTGATGTGCCAATGGTAGCGATTAGATAGGTACATTTTGAAGGCATTCGCACATGGGCAGATCGGCAAATCAGCAAATTAAAAATGAATCGCAGACATTTTATTCAAACCTTTGGTTCGGGCGCTTTAGTCGCCGGTGCAGGCGCGTTTCCCTTACAAGCCCTGGCGGCTGAACCGGAAATATTGCGGCTTACCATTCTACATACCAACGATGTACACAGTCGCATTGAGCCTTTCCCGATGGACGGCAGTCGTTTGCAAGGACTCGGCGGGGCGGCACGGCGTGCGGCGCTGATTAAACAGATACGACAGGAGCAGGAACATATATTATTGCTCGATGCGGGCGATATTTTTCAGGGTACCCCGTATTTCAACGTTTATGGCGGCGAACTGGAGATGAAACTGATGACCCAGATGGGCTATGATGCTGCAACCATCGGCAATCATGATTTTGACGCGGGCATTGAGGGCTTGCACAAGCAGCTGCCCCATGCAAAGTTTCCGCTTATCAATTGTAATTATAACTTTAGCAATACCATATTAAAGGATGAGGTAAAGCCTTATCAGGTTTTTAAAAGAGACCACGTGAAAATCGGGGTGCTGGGAGTAGGTATCGCCTTACAGGGATTGGTTCCGCAAGCACTCTACCAGGATACACAATACCTCGATCCTATTGCAAATGCCAATCAATACGCCAAGCTATTAAAACAGGAGGAAAAATGTGATTTTGTAATTTGCTTGTCGCACTTAGGCTACAAATATCAGGACAATCAGGTGTCGGACCTTGTCTTAGCAAAGAATAGTCGCAACATTGACCTGATTATCGGCGGACATACGCATACGTTTCTTGACGAACCCACGGTGGAAACCAATCTGGACGGGAAGCAGGTACTCATCAATCAGGTTGGTTGGGCCGGGGTCGTGCTGGGTCGCTTAGATGTTTTTTTTGAACGCAATCGCAAGGGCAAGTGCGTGAGTTGTCGCAACATGCTGGTTAACAAGGGAAAGTAAAAGCTATACAGATTTATTTTTGCAAAAGATTGAAAATAAATGTATTAAGTATAATTTTTTAACTAAAACAATAAAACCACAGTAATAGAGCGCTTTATACGCTTATGAAATAAGTAAAAAAAAAATCTTTTGAAATTGGTCGAAAAGCGTTTCAGGATTAGAAAATTTTTCTGACCTTTGTAGTCCTCCGCTTTTCTGAAAAGCACTTCATGATTGAAGCTTCTATCAAAAAACGCACTAAGTGCGTATGATTGCTTAACTTACTGATACTTCCAAAATTACGCAGGGGTAAGCCTATTTTGATTTATTTATATTTTATTTAATTTGTCAATTTACCTGAAGAATGACAAAAGATCATGCTACAGTGTGGGATAGCTGTCTGCAGACGATTCGGAAGGTCGTCAATCCGCAGAGCTACAAAACTTGGTTCGAACCCATCAGACCAGTGCGTTTGGAGAATAATGCCCTAACGATTCAGGTCCCCAGTATCATTTTTTACGAATGGTTGGAAGAGCATTTTGTAGATGTTTTAAAAACCACCATCCGCAAGGAATTGGGGGATCGTGGACGCTTGGAGTATCAGATTTTGACCAATACCGCCCCGCGTGAAGCGGCACGATCCGCCACGAATGCTTATGCTTATGCCCAGCAGAATGGAAATAGCAATGGCAATGGTGTTCGCCACACCGACGCCTATGTACCGGGTATGGTTGATGCGGAGCATATCAAAAATCCTTTTGTGATTCCCGGAATTCGGAAGAATCGCGTTGATCCGCAATTGAATCCGAATTACGATTTTATATCATATATAGAGGGCGATTGTAATCGCTTGGCGCGTTCCGCCGGGCAAGCCATTGCTAAAAAACCAGGCGGCACTTCGTTCAATCCATTATTTATTTATGGCGACACCGGATTGGGCAAAACCCATTTGGTACATGCGATTGGCAATGAAGTATTGAAGCGTTTCCCGGATAAATCGGTGCTATACGTCACTTCCGACAGTTTCACCAATCAATTTATTCAGGCGCTGAAAAACAACGCTGCCAATGATTTTACGACATTCTATCAAATGATAGATGTGTTGATTATTGACGACATTCAGTTTTTATCAAATAAACAAAAAATACAAGATATATTTTTCCAGATTTTCAATCAATTACATCAGAGTGGTAAACAGATTGTACTGACCTCGGATCGTTCGCCGAAAGACTTGGATGGCATTGAAGAGCGTTTGATTTCCCGGTTCAAATGGGGATTATCGGCTGATTTGCAAGCGCCGGATTTAGAGACGCGTATCGCCATCATGGAAGCCAAGATGAGTCGAGAAGGCATTGAAATTCCCTCCAATGTAGTCGAGTATATTTGTTATAATATTCAAAATAATATTCGAGAACTGGAAGGCGTACTCGTGTCGCTGGTCGCGCAATCTTCTCTGAATCGCCGCGAAATTGATCTCGATTTGGCAAAAGAAGTTATTAAAAACTTTGTATCGCAAATTAATAAAGAAATTACGCTAGATTTTATTCAAAAGCTCGTTGCCGATCACTTCAATGTTCAGGTAGATAAATTGCAGGGCAAGACGCGTAAGCGATCTATTGTAATTGCAAGACAACTTTCGATGTACTTAGCTAAAAACCTGACGGACAAGTCATTAAAAGCCATTGGTGAAATGTTTGGTGGACGCGACCACAGTACGGTCATTTATTCTTGCAAAACGGTACAGGATTTAATGGAAACTGACATTGTATTTAAAGACACCGTTTCAGAATTAGAAAAGAAGATCAAAATGAGCTTAAACGAAAAATAAGCAGCATTAAACAAAAATTAAACCATAGTACTTTTTTAGTCCGGGAACTTTTTTAAAAAAATAATGCTTTGAAAAACAGGAACTAAGCAACCCAACAACAAAAAATTACACTTTTTGCTTTGTTTTTTTGAAGTGCATTGCCTACATTTGCACGCGCTTGAAAGAAAGCGCAAATGAATACCATCCGGTGAGATGGGTGAGAGGCTTAAACCAACAGTTTGCTAAACTGTCGTACTGGAAACGGTACCGCGGGTTCGAATCCCGCTCTCACCGCGATAACAAATGTGAGATATGAAAAATGAAATTTGAAATATTTAATTGCCATTACATTGCTCACATTTCAAATCTCAAATTTCATATTTAGAATATTACTTCGGGGCGTAGCGCAGTCCGGTTAGCGCACCTGCTTTGGGAGCAGGGGGTCGAGAGTTCGAATCCCTCCGCCCCGACACTGAAAATCAAGGAGTTACGATGAAAATTGTAGCTCCTTTTTCTTTTGGTTCAAACATGGTTAAAACATTTCGCTCAGTTCCTAAACTACATTGATTCCGATTTTTTCTTCCGCATCGAGGCATTTCTAAACCTACAAAATTTGCAGTTCAAAATATAATTATTGAAGCAAGTCTTTTCTATTTCAGCTTTAGTAAATCGACTTAGTAGCTTACTTAGAAAGTTACCAAAAGTATTGCTATATAAAAATTGTAGTTCATGCAATTCATTGTGCAGGGTGCAACTTTTTTACCGCCTTAGTAGCTTATCAATTTAAAAATTTCCTGCCATGCAACTTAATCTTAGTAAATAACTAAGCCGAATTATGTAAAGTAAAAATTCCCATTTATTTTAGCTCTGCTATAAAATTGCATCCTTAGCAATAATACATCATTCTTCAATGACTAAATTAAAATCACATGTCGAAAAAACATCGAGGTCGCATTCAGGCACAAGGTGGCGGCACCGAAAAATCAGTCTCCTGGGCACAAGATGAGCCCCTTACTAAAGCAGATGGACTACAATTACTAAGTGATTTGAAAGAGCAACTCACCGAAAAGGAACTAAAATTGCGCGAAAAGCAATTAAAAGATGCAGAACGGTACATCAACAATGCCAATGGTATTGATGCAGTTAAAAGTAAGACTTTTTTAAATATGAAAGAAAAAGACATTCGCATTGATATAGAAATTAACGGCGGAACTGCTTTTGTGTGCATTGTAATCTTTATCTTGTTGTTATTTTTGATATTAAATTAAGCAATACATGGCAAACCTTCTATATCCTGATTTTTTGCAAAATCCTGCT
>JBKBWT010000319.1:0-7268 GCA_046314415.1 Saprospiraceae bacterium | reverse complement strand
TATATTCTTTTTTCAAGTATGGATTGGATCATTTACAACATCTTTTGCTCAACACCTCTAAATCCAGCCAGCTCAAACAGTATTTTGCACTTTTGTCACTGTACTGAGGTATAGAACGTAAAATTTTACCCCAACCAACGTAAAATTTTACCCTTGATAACGTAAAAGTTTAGGCATAGAACGTAAAATTTTACCCTCGGCAACGTAAAAGTTTAAGCTCAGTACCTAAAATTTTACCCTTTTCAGCCTTTTTTATGATGTAAACGCTGGTAAGCTAGTAATAAGCGCAAAAACAGAACAGACCGGAATAGTTACCTGCGATCTTCTTCTTATTTTTCAGCACTAAAAATTGTAATGCAATGAAACAACTCTTCCTTGGTATGCTGGTACTGCTGAGCCTGGCGACGCTTACGGCGCAAGTATCGGTTCAACATTTACGCTGCGAAAATCGCGAGAATCCCATTGGTTTGGATGTGAGCGAGCCACGTTTTACCTGGCAACTGCAATCGCCCAGCCGCAATGTGCTGCAAACGGCTTACGAAATCAGGCTTGGCAAAGACGCTGCCGCACTGGTAAAAGGCAAAAAAGTTTTGTGGACAACGGGCAAAATTTTGAGTGATCAGTCGGTACTAGTACCTTACGCGGGTCGCATGCCCCTCGAATCCAATGAAAAATACCACTGGCAGGTACGCGTGTGGGACAATCAGGGCAAAACCTCGGCGTGGAGCGCCCCGGCTTCTTTCCAGATGGCGCTATTGAAACCCGAAGATTGGAAAGCGCAGTGGATCGAGCCGGGTTTTGTGGAAGACAGCACGCGTCCTTCGCCGATTTTCCGCAAAGTTTTCACCGTTAACAAGAAAATTGCTGCGGCGACGGCGCATATTACAGCGCATGGCTTGTACGAGGCACACCTCAACGGCAAGAGGGTAGGAGATGCTTACCTCACGCCGGGCTGGACGAGTTATAATAAGCGGCTGCAATATCAGACGTATGATGTCACCGATTTATTAAAAACCGGCGCCAATGCGGTCGGCGTGATGTTGGGCAGCGGCTGGTATCGTGGCATTTTGGGTTGGGAAACCAACAAAGGGATTTATGGCAAAGACATTGCGCTGCTCTTTCAGCTTGATATTACTTATGCGGATGGCAGCAAAGCGCAGATTGTATCCGACGGCAGTTGGAAGTCTTCGACCGGAGCGGTCCGCTATGCCGAGATTTATCATGGTGAAACCATGGATGCCCGCCTGGATAAAACCGGTTGGTTGTTACCGGACTATAAAGACCAGGACTGGAGTGGGGTAAAAGTAGCGGATTACGCCAAAAATACCTTGCTGGCAACGTACAACGAGCCCATTAAAAAACACGAAATATTCAAAGTCAGCAAAATTTTGACCACACCTAATGGGGAGAAGGTGCTGGATTTTGGACAGAATCTGGTCGGCTGGGTCACAGTAAAAGTGCGTGGCAACGCGGGTGACACCATTCGTTTACTGCATTCGGAAGTGCTGGATAAAGCCGGTAATTTTTATACCGAAAGTTTACGTGCCGCGCGCCAGCAAAATATCTACGTTTTAAAAGGCGGTGGGGAAGAAGTGTTCGAGCCGCATTTTACCTGGCAGGGTTTCCGCTATGTTAAAATTGCAGCCTATCCGGGCGAGATCAAACCAGAAAATTTTACGGCGGTAGCCTTGTATTCCGATATGCAGCCCACCGGCAGTTTTGCTTCGTCCAATCCTTTGTTGAATCAGTTGCAGCACAACATTCAGTGGGGGCAGCGCGGCAACTTTTTAGATGTGCCTACCGATTGTCCGCAACGCGATGAGCGGCTGGGCTGGACGGGCGACGCGCAGGCATTTTCACGCACGGCTACTTTTAATTTTGGGGTGCATAATTTCTTTGCCAAATGGTTGAAAGACGTCGCCGCCGATCAGAATCCTGATGGTGGGGTGCCTTTTGTGGTGCCGAATGTGCTGGGCGCGGGCGCTGCCAGTTCGGCTGGCTGGGCGGATGCGGCTACCATCATTCCCTGGAACATGTATATGGCGTATGGCGACGCACGAATTCTGGAAAACCAGTACGAAAGCATGAAAGCCTGGGTGGGCTATATGGAAAAAAACAGCACAGATTATCTTTGGAACAAAGGTTTTCACTTTGGCGACTGGTTATTTTATCGTCCTTTTGATGACAACGATGGGCGCTCGGCGATTACCGATAAATACTTGATTGCACAATGCTTTTTTGCACATTCCACACAGTTGATGATTCATACTGCCGAAGTATTGGGGAAAAAAGACGACGTTGGCAAATACAAAACATTATTACAAAATATAAAAGATGCCTTTTTTAAAGAATATGTCACGCCGAGCGGTCGGCTGGTGTCCAGTTCGCAAACAGCCTATGTGCTGGCGTTGAATTTTGACATGCTGCCCGACAATCTGCGCACGCAAGCCGCCGAACGTTTGGTGGAAAACATCAAAAGTTACGACAATCACCTGACGACGGGTTTCCTGGGCACACCTTATTTATGTCATGTACTCACGCGCTTTGGCTACACCGATATGGCGTATAAACTGCTGCTACAAGAGACCTATCCTTCCTGGCTTTATCCGGTAAAAATGGGCGCCACCACCATCTGGGAGCGTTGGGATGGCATCAAGCCCGATGGCAGTTTTCAAACGCCAGGGATGAATTCCTTCAATCATTATGCCTACGGCGCTATCGGTGACTGGATGTACCGGACAGTAGCCGGCTTGCAGGAAGCAACTCCAGGCTACAAGCAAATCAAGATTCAACCACAACTCGGTGGCGGGCTAAGCCAAGCTGAAGCAACTTTGGAAACCTATTACGGAAGGGTGAAATCTGGTTGGCAATGGCAAAATGAGCAGTTGAACATGACGATAGAAATCCCCGCTAACACGGTGGCTACGGTTTACCTGCCAACAAATGATGAGAATGCGATTACCGAAAACGGAAAGACTTTAAAAGAAGCGGGCATAAAAGTTGAAATGATAAATGGTAATAATGTTTTGATAAAATTAGGTTCAGGGAAATACAATTTTGTAATAAATGGAATAGAAAAAATATAAATACGAAAAAGGCGGCTGTAAAGAGCCGCCCTCCTTTCGTTTTGGGGCGTATGAAAATTTATCTAACAAAAAGATTCCGAAAAAATTAGGTTAAAGATTTTAGGTTTTCTCAATAAGTATTATTTTCGCGGCATATTTAGTGCAAAACCAAGCGGGAAAAACTTTAGTCAAATTATACCCCGTTTATAAAATAAGTCATTTTTAGCTCCGTTTAAATCAAGCCCTGTTTTAGAAAAAAGCATTTAAGTACCTGAGGTATTTAATCAGTTTATCGGCTTCAACACATTGATAATGTGCGCATTGCACCTGGTTTATTATAAACCATTCTAATAATTGTTTATTAGCAGGCAGCACATATATCATTTCCCATCACCAAATTTTTTTCTACTGATGTGTAAAATTGCTACGCGCTTTACACAGAAATATTATATGATCTTCCCAAAAGTCACCAATTTGTAAACAATCACACTGGAATGTAATATCCAATGTGCAATCTGTGTTTGTTATTTAAATAAGTAGGGACTTATTTAGATAAAATTAAAAATTTAGCGTATTTAATTCATAACTAATTAGAAAGATGGCTTATGAAATGATGTTTGTTTCATAAAGCAAGGAAGTATTATACCTGGAAGTAAATAAGGAAGAATTTTATTGTTATTAGCAAATTAAAATTAACACTTTAGCATCCGTTATGGACAGAAGAACACTTTTCGCAAAGCTACTGAATCGTCAGTGGCAAGAGAGCGCTATGCCCATGAGTCCCCCTACCGATGCTGCTGGGCTTACCCCTTATGGTGGTGCCTGGGGCTTTGAACAAGCGGCTCATCTACTACGCCGAAGCATGTTTGGACCAAATCTGGCGCAGATTCAATGGTCAGTAGAAAAAGGATTGAATGCTACCGTTGACAAGTTGTTTGAAAAAATTACGCTACCCGAACCTCCGCTGAATTCTTACTACTCGAGCGATCCGAATGTGCCCGTAGGTGCTACTTGGATTCGTGCGCCGTATAATGCAGCTACCTTAGTCAAAGAAATTTCTTACCGCGAATTGAGTTTGTTTGGCTGGACGTTCAATTTGATTTTGAAAGAGGGAATGTCTATTCAGGAAAAGTTGACGCTTTTTTGGCACAATCACTTCGCTATCAATGAGATAGAGGATCCGAAGTATTTGTACCGCTACATCACGCTGCTGCGTTCCAATGCCTGGGGCAATTTCCGCCAATTGACGAAAGACATCACGATTGATCCGGCAATGTTGCGTTTCCTGGATGGGCACCGCAATACCAAATCCGCTCCGAATGAAAATTACGCCCGTGAATTACTAGAGTTATTTACTATTGGTAAAGGAAAATTAGTACAGGAAGGCGATTATACGAATTACACCGAGCAGGATGTAAAGGAAATTGCGAAAATTATGTCCGGCTGGAAGGAAGATGGTTTTACAATGGATAATGGGGGCGTTATTGAAGTAAAATTTGATCCGACGCGCCATGATACTTCTACCAAAAAATTGTCACATCGCTTTAATAATAAGGAGATTCCTAACATGGGCGACAAAGAATATGCCTATGTCATTGACCTTATTTTTCAGAAGAAAGAGACCGCTCGCCACATTTGTCGCCGCCTGTATAAATGGTTTGTATTTTATGATATTACCGCCGAAACAGAAGCCAATGTTATCGACCCGATGGCGCAAATCCTGATGGAAAATAATTTTGAAATTAAACCGGCGCTACAGGCATTACTAAAAAGCGAACATTTTTATAATAAAGCAAATGTTGGTGCAATGATTAAGCATCCGATTGATCTTGTGATGTCGGTGCTCAAACCTATGCACGTCACTATTTCCAGCGAACTGGATAAATTATATAATTCCGGCTATGCCCTTTATGGCGCTTGTAAGCTCATGCAAATGAAATATTATTTCGTGCCGCAGGTAGCTGGCTGGAGCGCGTATTATCTGGGTCCCGGATATTATCGCAATTGGGTAAATGCTTCCACCTTGCCGCTTCGTATGAAGTTTGCTGACGCAGTGGCTTCCGATGGTTACAGTGCATTTAATGGCAATGGTAAAAAAATGGTAGCGGATGTGCTGGGTTTTGTCGCCAAGCTTGAATTCCCGGATGATCCAAACGTTGTCGTAGAAAGTTTCACCAGAGCTTTGTTGCCCTGGGCACTGCCGCAGCGGGAATTGGACATCTTAAAAGGAATTCTACTCGGTGGTTTGCCTGATTATGAATGGTCGGTAGAGTATAATGCTTATGCCGGCAATGTAACAAATTCTAAATTGGCAACTGCAATTGCTAATAAGTTGAAGGCATTATTACGTGCCATTTACAGCATGGCGGCTTTTCAATTGCATTAAAGGTATGTAATGAATGAGGAAGAAATGATTATAACATTGATAAAAATCAACTTATTTATTATCAATTGTGAATAATCAATTACTTAATTCCCAATCTCCAATTTATTAAGTAATGAAAAGAAGAAATTTTATAAAAACTGCGGGTGTTGCGGCAAGTGTACCGATGCTGGTAAATGGAATGAGCGTATCTGCACTTGCCAAGCCCTTATTATTTGATACATTCAATCTGGAATCTGATCGTGTTTTGGTATTAATACAGCTGAGCGGTGGTAATGATGGCTTAAATACGGTGATTCCGCTCGATCAATATCGTAATTTATTTAGCGTACGACCCAAAATCATTATTCCCGAAGCTAAAACTTTAAAAATTGATCATAATATAGGTTTGCACCCAAGTTTGGCGGGTATGAAATCGCTATACGACGAGGGCAAGCTGAGTATTGTGCAAAGTGTAGGCTACCCGAATCAGAATCGCTCGCATTTCCGCTCGATGGAAATCTGGTCTACGGCTTCACCGGCGGAAGAAGTATGGACGACGGGCTGGCTGGGGCGCTATTTCGATCAGCAGTATCCGGGGTATCCCGAAAATTATCCCAATGCGCAGCATCCCGATCCATTTGCATTAGCCATTGGCTACTCGGTATCCGAAACTTGTCAAGGCATCGCCGCTAATTTTAGCGTAGCCATCAATGATCCGGTGACGATGAAGCCTTTGCCCGTGGGCGAAGACGCGGGTCAATACGTGTCCCACTTCAAAGAGGAATTAGCGTTTGTAAAATTGATGGTAGGACAGACGAATGATTATTCCGATCGGATTTTGAGCGCAGTAGATCACGGTACTAATTTGGGCGTTTATCCCAATACGGCATTGGCAAAAGCCTTGAAAAACGTGGCAATGCTGATTTCCGGCGGATTAAAAACCAAAGTGTATGTGGTAAGCCTTGGCGGTTTTGATACGCATTCTACGCAGGTTTTATCAAATGATCCGACAAAAGGAAAACACGCGGACTTGCTCAAAACTTTGTCAGACGCCATCTCTGCTTTCCAAACCGACCTGAAAAAATTGAATCTGGAAAAGCGTGTCATCGGCATGACCTTCTCCGAATTTGGTCGCCAGATTCGTGCCAACGGCAGTTTGGGCACCGATCATGGTACAGCGGCACCCTTATTCCTGTTTGGCTCCTGCGTCAATGCCCAGGTGTTAGGGGAAAACCCGGAAATAGGCACGGAGGTGCGTCCACAAGCGGGCGTGCCCATGCAGCATGATTTCCGCGATGTGTATGCCTCGGTATTGATGGATTGGTTTGACTTACCCGAAGCGAGTGTGAGTAAAGTTATTCACTCGGATTTTAAATATTTACCGATTGTAAGTAAATGTGAGTCGCGTACGCCCGTGAGAAATCCACGGGTAATCAAGGGTTCCAGTCGTGTTTTCAACTTATTTAATTTCCCGAATCCATTTAAAGATACGACGACCATTTCATTTACCTGTGCAATGGAGCGAGTGCGGCTGAGCGTAATTGATATGAACGGCAAGGAGATTGCTTTATTAAAGGACGAGGAAATGTACGAAGGCACTTACCAAGTTACTTTCGACGCCAGGCATTTACCACCGGGCACCTATTTCTATCAGTTAATAACCGATAGTGGACAGGAAACACAAACGATGATAAAGGTGAATTAATTTGAATTGGATGTAAGTACCTGGACAAAAATAAGTAAATAATAGCTACATTAGCGGCATGAGCCGTAAAAATAGATTTGTAGCAAAGTTGGATGAAGCGCAAAAGCGCGCTTTGGAAAAAGGGTACAAAACT
>JBKBWT010000318.1:0-7271 GCA_046314415.1 Saprospiraceae bacterium | reverse complement strand
AGCCAAATGCTCAACCCAGTATGTACACGCTGAATGGAAAACAATATCTGGTGGTCAGTGCGACTTCCAATTTTATGCGGGATAGCTATAATCAATCAAATAAGCCCGGGGCACTGCCAAGGGGGTATGTTGTGTATGCGCTGCCGGATAAAAAGTAATTTTTAGATGCCAGAAGTCAGATACCAGATGACAGACCGCAGTTAAATGAAGATTTGGGTCTAATTATTTGAATATGCTGACTTCCAACTTGTCTTTAAAATTAAACCTAATTAAAATTTTTATATGAAACAATTAATTGCCTTATTCCTAACCATTACAACTTTACACGTTATCGCTCAGCCGATTAAAGATCGCATTAAACCCAATGATCCTGCCAAATACCGCGAACTTTCTGCCGTACACGCCGGCGCAGGTAAAATGGGCTTCACCGAATTAATCGGTCGGCGGGATTTGTCCAGCAATTTTCTTTATCTGCATACCGGTACGATTGCGCCCAAGTCGGGCATTGGGCATCATTTTCATCATAGTATTGAAGAAATGTATGTGATTCTCAACGGTGAGGCAGAATTTACCATTAATGGGCGCACTTCAAAAATCAAAGCACCCGCAATTGTGCCTTGTAAAATGGGCGATTCACATGCCATTTATAACGCATCTAATGAACCAATTCGCTGGATGAATTTTGCAGTAAGCGCTAAAAAAGCCATGAGCGACGCTTTCGATCTGGGTGATGCGCGCGTCGGTGCAAGCATTGAGGCGGTGCCCTCGTTCGTTTCCGCTCGTTTGGAACAGGACAAGCTGCGCAAAAATGGGCAAGGTTTTCCCGGTCAGGTGATACCTTACTCCGGGGAAGGCGTTTTGTATCGGCGCATGCTTGGACCGGAAGTCTTTAGCACCGATTGGAATCATGTGGATCATGTGGTCATTGCCAAAGGCAGCACTGCATCCCGTCAATTGGAAGGCGTAGAGGAAGTTTATTATGTAATAAAAGGCACGGCAGAAGTCACGATTAATAATGAAAAGGCGAGTGTTAAAGCAGATGACGCTTTCTATGGAGGTTTGGGCGAAAAAATAAGCATCGCTAGTAACGGAAACGCTGATTTGGAACTACTAGTGATCGGCATTGCGCCTTCCAAGCAAAAAGGACTCAGCATTGCCAAGCCTTTGATAGAGCCCAAAGCGATTGTTTTGCAGATGGATTTTGTGGTTCCCAAAGAAAACGCCGCCGCTTTTGAAAAAACGTATTATTCCATCTACGTACCAGCAATGACGGTGCAGAAAGGGTACCTGAGTTCCAAACTCTTGCGCTTTTTCCCGGAAAATATTGCCAAAGAGATTCAAGCCGAGCCGACGACTTATAATTATCAGGTTCAAATTTCTTTTGCGACTGAACAAGACCGCCGGAATTGGGTAGCCAGCAAAGAGCACCAGATCGCGTGGCCCGCTGCTTCCTCCCTTGCCACAGCATACAAATGGCGCGGCTATGATGTAATGGGCGATGATGATAATAAATAATCCGTTCAGAATTAAGTAGTTGAATAAAGCAAAGGTAGACATCACAGCCTTTGTATCACAAGTGTCAACGTCAAGGAATGAAATATGTATTTTGTTGTTTTGCAATAAGTTGTTATGAAATATTTAGCGTGGCGGCTGCCGGCAAATCACTGTTCGACGGAGGAGTTTGATTTGCCTAGCGTTTTTGGTTCTTTTTGGGCAATGCAAAAAGAACAAGACAAAGATTAACTTACATAAATTAAGCTATAAAGGTTAAAAACCAGATTTTTACATTGAAAATATTTATACAATATTATCAGGAATAAACCTATATAAGCGCAAATGTAATTATTATAAATTTTAAGCCTTATAAAATAAAACATCATGAAACTATATTCAATCACATTAACATTACTGATTACCTTATCTGGTTTCTTATGCTTCGCGCAATCCGAAATCAAAGAAGATTTTAAACCTTCCACCCTGAATCAACCAGGGCAGGAGTACCCGCAAGTCAATTCACAAGGCTATGCACGTTTTCGTATTGTAGCGCCCTCGGCGGACAGCGTTCGGGTGAGCCTGGGACTGGGCGGCAGAGGCGGCACGAAACTCACCAAAGGTGAGGATGGTGTTTGGATGGGCACCACGGAAGGACCAATGGACGAAGGTTTCCATTACTATCGCATTTATGTGGATGGCGGCGCATTCAACGATCCCGGCACGCTCAATTTCTATGGTTCGACGCGCTGGGAAAGCGGCATTGAAATACCGGCACATGACCAGGATTTTTATGCTTTAAAAGATGTTCCGCACGGCAATGTGCAGCAGATTCTTTTCCCTTCCAAAAGTACCAATACCTCGCGTCGCGCCTTTGTTTATACGCCGCCGGGTTATGAAAAAGATACAAAAACGAAATATCCCGTACTGTATTTGCAGCATGGCTGGGGCGAAGATGAAACTGCCTGGAGCAACCAGGGGCGCGCTAATTTAATCATGGACAACCTCATTGCAGAGAAAAAGATAAAGCCCTTTATTATTGTAATGACTTACGGCATGACCAATGATATCAAGTTTGGCGGTCTTCGCAATTTTGATATCAATCCATTTCAAACGGTGCTCATCGATGAGTTGATTCCTTATATTGATAAAAACTTCCGCACCCTTGCGAATCAAGCCAATCGCGCTATGGCGGGGCTCTCCATGGGCGGTATGGAAACAAAAATGGTTACTTTGAATAAGCCGGAAGTTTTTTCGCATTACGCCATTTTAAGTGGGGGCACCTACGCACCGGAGGATATAAAGGATAAATCTAAAGTAAAGCTGGTTTTCCTGAGTTGTGGCAGCAAGGAAAGACCCGATGGCGTCAAAAATGCGGCAAAAGCGCTTAAAGAGGCAGGTTTCAATGCGGTTTCTTACGTGTCGGAAGGCACGGCGCATGAATTCCAGACCTGGAGACGCAGTTTGTATCAATTGGCACCGCTGCTTTTCAAAAATTAATATTTGCAGATGCCAGAAGTCAGATGCCAGATACCAGATACCAGACGCGCCGTGGATGAGATTTCGTAAATCTTTGAGATTTGCGAAATCTCAAAACAAGGAATCGTACCTCTTACTTTGTAAATCCCAGGATTAACTAACCGACTAAACCATGCTGAATGAGCTTCAAAACTACTTTGATTGCAATCATCGCTTGCTGTATCAATGTTCTTGTCTGCCAGGCACAAGACCTGCCGCCCACCGCTTCTCTGGTCTATCCTGGCACGGATGGCAAACTAACGTATGTCGCTGATAGTCTGGGCAATACCATTCCTGATTTTTCAAATGCGGGGTACAAAGGCGGTGGCGTGCCGATTCCTTACGTGCCGGTCAAAGCAACGATTTATCCGGTGCTGGGCGATAATGCCGATAGCATTCAAGCTGCGATTGATCGGGTTTCTGCGCTACCGCCGGATGCTTCGGGATTCAGAGGCGCAGTGCTTTTAAAAATGGGCATGTATCAATTGGATAAGCCGATTTACATCAGGGCATCGGGCGTGGTGCTGCGGGGAGAAGGGCGCAGCGATGTCGGCACGATTCTGTTTGGTAAAATTCCAAAACCACCGACGGAGGAAGAAAGCAGGCAGCGATTTAGACGGCGACCGGCATTGATTAATATCGAAGGTCCCTCAGGTGTAAAAGTTGTGGAAGATTCTAAACAAGTGATTACCAATGAGTATGTGCCCGTTGGTGCGAAAAGTTTTACCGTAGCATCCACGAAAGCCTTTAAAAAAGGTGATAAAATCTTGGTGCGACGCATTGGCAATGAAGATTGGATTAAAACCATTGGACTCGACACGGCTACTGTTGGCAGAAATCGCTGGCGACCATTTGATATCAACTTCGACCGGATTATTGTGAATATTAATGGGAATACGATTACGGTGGACGCGCCTATTTTCACTGCCATTGACAAACGCTGGGGCGGCGGCGAAGTGTATAAGTATGAGGATGAACGCATTGAGCAGGTAGGCATCGAGAATTTACGCGGCATTTCAGAATATGATCCTTCCGTGCGCACCAAGGATTATGGCAACATGGATCGGGACGATCTGGGAGCCAACCATCGCTACCAAGGCGACGAATATTTCTCCGACGAGAATCATTATTCTAATTTTATTGATTTGACAAATGTCAAAAATGCCTGGGTCAGAAACATGAGCGCGCTTCATTTTGGAAGCAGCGTCATTCAAGCAAACGCCGGTACGAAATGGATCACCGTGCAGGATTGCGACTCGCGGGAACCCGTTTCGCAGCGCTGGGGCGGCAGAAGATTTACTTTCCAGATGAATGGGCAGTTTATTCTGGTTCAACGATGCGTGTCCCAGAAAGGGCGTCATTCCTTCGTGTTACAAGGCTCCGAAGCAAGCGGCAATGTCTTTCTCGAATGCGAGGCGATCCATCCTTATTCTTCCAGCGAGCCGCATAATCGTTGGGCAAATGGCGTATTATATGACAATGTAAAAGCGCCGCTCACCGCGCGGTTTTGGGATTACATCATCGGTTGGGCAGGTGCGAATATCGTTTTTTGGAATTGTGAAGGTGATTATTTAATCCAGCGTCCGCCGACGGCACAAAATTATTCATTCGGGCATATCGGTGTGAATGCGGTCATATTTAATGCCGCTTTGCAGGATTTGACCAAACCCAATGGGCACGTGGAATCGATGGATCGGCATGTGACACCCAAAAGTTTATATTTGACTCAATTAAAAGAAAGATTGGGAGAGCAGGCGATTAAAAATATAACGCATGGAAATTAAAAGATAAGTTGGCGTAATTCAAATACGAAAAAATGCAAAAGCCCCAGCGGGGCGGCATAATTATAGTAAATCAATTCAAGGAGGAAATTGGAAACCCCATCGGGGTGGCATACCTTAGTATCATAAAAAAGCATCAAATTAATTTAATAAACATGAAACCTTATTTCACTATTTGTTTATTGCTATTTACTTTTTTACTGCTTAATAATCTAAACGCCCAAGCCATTTCAAAAGAGGAACTCATTTTCCTGACCTCAGAATGGAAAGGTGCCAGATTTGAAGACGGCAGACCAAAAATCCCCGATGATCTCCTGGAAAGGGCGAAAAAAATTATGATCGACGATGCCTGGACGGTGTTGAAAAATGAAGGCTACCTCAACCAATACGCAGGCGGCTGGAAAACCATTAATCACAATACCATTACCGGTCGGGCGGTCACGGCGATGTACCTGCCCAGTCGCCCCGATGTGGAGAAAAACATCAAAGACCGAGGCGCAAAACAAGGCAGAAAAGGCAACACCAATTCCTGGCCTATTGACATATTAACAAAAGGTGATTTGTATGTGGCGGACGCTTATGGCAAAATAGGCGGTGGACCGATCATGGGGGCGACGCTCGCCAATTCTATTTTTAGCAAATCCGGGAATGGCGTGGTGTTTGATGGCGCTGCCAGGGACTTACAGGAAATCCAAAACATTCAGGGATTCAACGCTTTTGTCCGCGATTTTCACCCTTCGTTCACCGAGCAAATGGTGCTGATGGGACTCAACACGCCGATTCGCATTGGCGAAGCCATTGTGCTGCCCGGCGATTTGGTGATTGCGACCAGAGAAGGCGTGCTCTTCGTGCCGGCGCACATGGCGGAGCAGGTGGTGAGCACATCTGAATTTGTGGTGAGAAAAGACCAATTCGGCTTTGAGATGGTGAAAGCGGGCACCTACAGTACCGGTGAAATCGACAGCCAGTGGACGGATGAGATCAAAACCGCCTTTTTAAAATGGCTCGAAAAGCACCCCGAATTAGGCAAAATGACGCGCGCGGAATTGGATAAAGTGATGAGTAAAAGAACGTGGTAAGTACAATTTACGAGGGACGATTTACGAAGTACGAATGTAGATGTACGATTTAGCCTGGGCAGGATAGATTTACTAAATCTTTAAGATTTGGTAAATCTCTGGTTTCTAACTATGAACGGAAAGGCTACCGGCGTCGCCGTTTCGGATTGAGTGAGGGCATTTTAATAGGGTTAATACTGAATAACGGAGCTGCAAAGCAAATTATCTTGACTAAAAAAATTAGTCTTTTTATTCATCCTCCTTAACATTAATTATATATTCTAACTTGGATGCCAAGTTTGTTGATCAAGAGGTAAAAATAGTTTACCTTTTTCACGAACGTTGGCAAAATATCCATCTATAACTTTCCATTGAAAGTAATGGGGATGCAGTTCAATCGTATAAATATATTCGTTAGGAGTACCATTAAAGTAATAGGACCAATATACCTCAACAACTCTATGAAATACTCTCAACTGCTTGCCTTCAAAAGCAAGAGCCAACTCTTCAGTAAGTGATGATGTGCACTTTTCTATCAATTTAGCCATAAAACCTTCATAACCGTTATCTAAGAGGTCATTTAAATATTCTTCCTCAACTCGAGGAAAGCCTAGCTCACCTACCTTTATTCTATCTTGAAATTCAGTTCGTATAGTTTCAAATTGACCAACAAAAGAACTGTAGTACGAATCATGGAGTTGACCATTCTGTGCTCTCTGCTGGCGAGCAGTTTCAAAATACTCCTGCCCCTTACGTATTTCTTCTAGTTTGTATGAGCGTATTCTATTGTTCATGTAGCTGTAACTTTTTAATAAAATAAAACATATTATCTATTTAATTGCACACAACGTTCTCTGTGGCGGCATAGGCAGCTACAGTGTGTTGGTGGCAGTTCTTTAGATTATTAATTGATATCCTTCCATTTTAATTTTTGGAAGCAAAACAAACCTGTATTTTAATTTCGTATAGTCATATTCCTTCCTCATAAATATTCCCATTTTCTCATTTTTCTCTATAGCAAGAATTCCAAAATAATAAATCATGAGGACTTCAACCATTTCAAGGATGGAATTATAAAAATAGGAAAGCTCTTCAATCAAAGTTCCTTTGTTTGTTAAACTTGGTTCACTGAAATCACCAGATTCAGTATTAATTTCAAACTTTGGAATTACAAGGTTTTGATGTTCAATGTCATCTCGTATTTGATTAAATGTGTATAAAAATGCTTCTCTAGATTTTTCAAGGACATTTATCAATACTTCAAATTTTTTGAAAGGCTCATTTTGTAAGTATAAATCTTTACACTAATGTCCGGTTATAAGTCAAAGAGATTCAATTGGTTATCATTTACACTTTGTTGATTTTGTAGTGAATAATGTTCAAACAGTTGATTGACAGGGGTTTTGTCGAACAAAGAGACGCT
>JBKBWT010000317.1:0-7302 GCA_046314415.1 Saprospiraceae bacterium | reverse complement strand
TTGATAAACAAACCAATAATTTTTGCAGCAGCAATATTGTGGTACGCGATGTGACAAAGCCGGTGATCGTTTGTCCGCCCAATACAAACAAAGCCATCTCACCCCAACAAGTGCAGCTCATCAGCGGTACCCTGACTACGGTGAATAACTCGGCGAATATGGCTACCCTCAATTGTTTCCGCCCTTTGGTTAATCCCGGCGGTGGCAATCACTTTTATGAATTGTACAGTTTTACCGTCACCAAAGCCGATGTGTTTACTTTTGAGTTATCTTCTACTTTTGGTGATGGCGCTGCCTTACTCTTTGATACAGAGGTAAATATACAAAGTCTTTGTCAGAATGTATTTGCCCAAAGCTATCAGAGCTTTACTTCCGGGGTGTTTTTTACCAATTTGAATCCGATTTTGCGCTTGACGGCGCGGCTGGTACCCGGCAAAACTTATACTCTACTGACCACTACCCGCGCACCCGGCGCTACGGGGTCTTATTCCTGGGCGGCGTACAGCGATGCCGATGGGTTAATTATTAACATCAATCCTTTACCAACGCAGGCAGCTTACGATCTGATTTGTACAGATATTAATCAAATTTTAAATAAAACAACCAGTCTAGCCTTTGTCGGGACGCCCGATGTAATAGACAATTGCGGTGTACCGTCGGCAAATATTACATTTACCGATCAATTGATAGATGGAGGTACTTGCGGCGGCAATACGATTGTACGAACATTTACAGCACGGGATGCTTCTAACAATGCTTCGCAGTGTACTCAATTAATCAGCATTCGTAAACCAACGCTAGCCGATGTCATTTACCCTCCATTAACTACCTTTTTAGAATGCGACTCCAGTTTTCCGTTGGACGTAAATGGCAATCCAAGCCCTGAAGCAACCGGTTATCCTTTTGTAAAGACGGCATTTGGCAATATCAATCTGAATGTTACTTATTGCACCATTGGGGCATCTTATGAAGATAAGCCACGCGCGAATGGTTGTTCGGATACCTATACCTTGCTGCGCGAATGGACAATTGCCGATTTTTGTAACCCGCTCAATTTCCTGGTTTTCACGCAGCTCATTCAGGTCGGAGATAGTGAAGCGCCACTGGTGGCTTGCCCTACAACAGATCAGGATGGAAATGGCATATTGGATACGCTGGTGTTTTCCACTACTTCCACGGCGTGCTCGGCTACCTTTGACGTGCCTGCCCCTTTTATTACAGATAATTGTTCGAGTTCAACCTTCAAGGTAGAAGTGATCAGTGACACTTTGGTAGAAGTTCGGGATGAGTTCGGTTTTATTATTGATATCCGCCTTGAAAAATTTGTTCGGGCAACGGTACAATCTACTGGCTCGTTGCGGGTGAGCAATATTCCCATCGGCGATCATGCCTTCAAATATACGGTAACGGACGCTTGTGGTAATTCGACTGTGGTAGAATGTCCCTTTCTGGTGCGCGATTTGTCAGAGCCAGTAGTCGTTTGTAAAAGCAGTATTACGGTCTCGCTTGGCGGGGATGGAACCGCGATGGTATTTGCCACCGACGTGAATGAGAGTAGCCGCGATAATTGTGCAATTGACAGCATTTTAATTCGTCGGAGATTCACGCGTAACCCGGAGACTTGTGATAGTGTAGCTGCGTATTGGTCAGAATGGTCTAACGCAGTGAAAATGGGCTGTTGCGACGTGGGCACCGCGGTGCAAGTAGAAGTAAAGGTTGTGGATAAAGCCGGTAATGCAAATGAATGCGTTGCCAATGTGGAAGTATTGGATAAGATCAAGCCATTTTGTGTAGCGCCCTTCAATGTATCGATTCCTTGTACCTCCTTACCGAAAGAATTCAATCCGTATGATACGTTGACCCTGCAATCTTTGTTTGGGGTAGCGTCAGCGAGTGACAATTGCGGGGCTACCTGGCAAGAAATTGAGCCGATTGTGAATTTAAGTGATTGTAAATTTGGCACCATTACGCGCCGTTTCCGTACGATTGACCGGGTTGGGAATACTTCCATCAATACTTGTCAGCAGGTGGTTACCATCACCAGAGTAAATAACTACGAAATCAAATTTCCGAAAGATGCCGATGTACAATGCGGTACTCCCTCGGCAGATACCTTGGTACTCAATCGCTTAGCCTGTGACCAGCTTTCGGTAAGTGTAAACGAAGAACGTTTTTCTGCGGTTGGCAATGAATGTTATCGCATTTTCCGCACCTATCGGGTGATTAATTTTTGTGAATACGATGGTGTATCTCAACCCATTATTATTGGGCGTGATGAAGATTGTGACAATGCCGCCGGTGATGAGAATGTGTGGGTTGTGCGTCGTCCGGGCAATACTTTCATTGATCGCAACAATGTTGAAACCGACAATATTCCTGCGGCTAACCAGCGTAGCTGTACCCCTAACAACCCGCGGGGTTATTGGCGTACTGCCAGTTCAATCGGCTATTGGCAGTACACGCAAATAATCCGGGTTTTTGACACCATTCCGCCTGATCTTATTTTTTCTAACCCGACGCCATTTTGTGCTACGGCGGATGATTGCCGGACGCAAGTGCGGGTACCTTTTATTGTGAATGAAACCTGTACACCCGGCTTGATTTCTACACAAGTAAATGTGGATTTAAATGCAGATGGTACCTCTGATGGTACGCTGACGAGTCTGGGCGGTACCCTGAGTGGTTCTTATCCTAATTTTGAAATTTCGGGAACATTCGTAAAAGGCAAACACGCTTTTGCAGTTGCGGTCAGCGATGATTGTGGCAACGCCAATACGGAAAGGATTAATTTTGAAGTAGTAGATTGCAAAGCACCAGCCCCCAATTGCATTACCGCTACAACCGTTAATTTGCAGCCAACGCTCCCCCTGCGGGATGTAGATGGCGATGGCGTGGAAGATCGGGGTATGGCAGTTATTAAAGCCACAGATTTAATCAGTGCGCCGGTAATGGATTGCTCCGGACCAGTACGCTATTCCATCAATCGGGTTGGGCAGATACCTAATATCAATCGCGATAGTTTAATATTTACTTGTGCCGATATTAATATCCCGGTCAATGTAGAAATTTATACCTGGGACAATGCCTCTAATCCTTTTTCCATTCAACCCGGCGGGATTATTGGTGGTCGCAACTATACCCGTTGTCTCGCTACGATTTTGGTGAAAGATGATGCCCTCAAGGCTTGTGCACCACCGAAGTCTGGTATTGTCAATGGTGACATTCGCACAGAAGATGGCGACCCGGTAGAAGGCGTGCTGGTTACACTGAGCGGACAGTCTGCTGCTACTACCCGGACGGCATTCAACGGCAAATATGGCTTCTCGCAATTGGACGAAGGGTATGACTATACGGTTGCGCCCTTGTTGGATACTAATTATGTCAATGGAGTCTCGACGATTGATCTGATTATCATTACCAAGCATATTCTAGGGGTACAGCCGCTGGATTCACCGTATAAACTGATCGCTGCCGATGTCAACAATTCCAAGAATATTTCTACGCTTGATCTGATTCAGATGCGCAAGCTGATTTTAGGAATTGATATTGTATTGGCGAATAATACGAGTTGGCGCTTTGTCAATGCCGCGTATCGTTTTCCGGTGCAGAGCAATCCCTGGTTTGAGCAATTTCCGGAGGTTTACAGTATCAACGATCTCTCAGGTACCCTCGGTAACGCTAATTTTGTCGCCATCAAAGTGGGCGATGTCAACCTAAATGCCATTACCAGCCAGCAGTCATTTGTAGAAAACCGCAGTACAGTAGCGCCATTCAAATTGCGGGTTGAGAATCAGTGGGTAAATGCGGGTGCAACGTATCAGGTGACTTTCGAAGCAGACCTTTCGGAAATTCAAGGTTATCAAATGGCATTAAATTTTAATACAAATAGCTTGGAATTAGTTGGGCTAGAGCATGGGATAACGCAGGACGAGCATTTTGGCTGGCGGTTTTTGCCGCAAGGCTGCATCACCACGAGTTGGCATGAGCGGGACGCAACCACTTCCAATTCGATTACTCCACTGTTTACATTACTTTTCAAAGCCAAAGTCAGTGGGCAATTGAGTGAACTACTGTCGGTGGGGGCACATTATACACCAGCCGAGGCCTATGATCGTGCAAACGTTACTAAACCGGTGGCTATTGAGTTTTATGAGGAGCAACAATCGCAGCATGTTGAATTATTCCAAAATATCCCGAATCCCTTTACGAACACAACGACTATTGGCTTTTATTTGCCCGAGCCTTCGGCTGCTACGTTAAAAGTATATGATGCCAACGGTAGGCTCGTGTACATAGTAAGTGATAAGTATAATAAGGGCTATCATAAAATTGAAATGGAGCGAAATCATTTACCTGCGGGTGTACTTTACTATACATTGGAGACTGGAAATTTCTTTAATACTAAAAGAATGTTGCTATTGGATTAATTATTAATTGTTATTTGTAAATAATTACATAACAAATATTTAAAAGAATATTGGCATCGAATTGTGCTGATAATTAAAATTTATTTGATAAAAATAGATCATTTTTATTGATCTTATGACTCCTTTTATATACATTTGCACAGAGATATTAAAGGGAATAACTTTAATATTTTCTCTTTCGACCCATTCAATACGAATAAGCACTCCACAAATAGAGGTACAGTCAACAGATTCTGTTGAGCTACTCACATTGCATATCAGTATCCATAATACTTGTAGAAAAGGGCTAAACGCTTTTAAGTCTTATTGCTGATGTGATTTTTAATAGATAAGACAAGGAAATACTTTATTTAAGACGACCTATTGTTAGTAATCTTGAAGCCTTAGCGCTTCTAAACTGTGTAAATTTTTCTCTTAGGCAGAGAAAAAACAAATCGTAGATCTCATGAGTGCTTTCTACTTACAATGTAAGCATATTGCGTACATCGCTTGTACTCAGGCTTTTACTGACCATTGGTGTCAGTCTAGCACTCTCCTACGTTTTTCCGGCATTTCATTTATTTTCCAGTGCAACGGCTGTGCTTATCTGCAAAATGTAAGCATCCGTGTTGCTCAAAGATTTCTAATATATTACAAAATAATTGTTCATTCTTATTTGGTCACTCCAAATACTATTGGATTATGAAACGAACTTTTACTTTTTTTAATTTTTGGAATAATACCATCGCACTTGTGGCTTTACTGACAGTTATGAGTGTGCCTTCGCTTTTGCAAGCGCAACGCTTTGTACATAGTAGTGGCAACTGCGGTGGAAACAATCCATGCTATACCTCATTACAAGCTGCTATTGACGCAGCTAGCCCTAACGAAACCATTACCTTGCTCTCCAGTATTACCGAAGGGCGAGTAACAGTAAATAAGTCATTGATTATCAATGGTGGTAATTTTGTGCTTACCTCTACCTCCAATACTTTTGGTTTGGTAATCAATGCCACGAATGTGACGGTTCAGAATCTGACGGTGCAGGAGGCGGGTACCTTTGGTATTATTACCTTCCCGGATGCCGATGGATTGACGCTCACCAACGTAAGAGCTGTGCGCAATGGACGATTGGTGCCTATCAATGGCGCTTCTGGTTCGGGTATTGCGCTCACGGGTATCAACGGTGCCACGCTGACTAATATCACTACCGTAGATAATAAAGGCAATGGTATTTCTATCACAGCTTCGCAAAATGTGATGATTACTACTTTTACCTCTTCTGGTAATGCTTTTACTACAGGATTTAGTGCCAGCATCGGTTTATTTTCTTCTACCAATTATAATCCATGTTCGGTAACGGGTGTTGCCATTCAAGGCGTTATAACTGCTGCGGAGGCAGTGTTGGTTTATCAGGAAGATAACGAAACAGACGGCTGTGCTTTTCCAAACATTTCAGCGACAGTGAGTGCGCCATCCGCTTATTTTGTAGGGGTTTGTAACTCTAGTGATGGCGCCTGGACGCGCACGTTGGCTGATGCGAACAGTCATGCTACGGGTTTGGATTTTACCAATACGGCGTACTCCGCCAGACAAATGTATGTACAAGATTTTACGACTGTTCCCAACAAGTATTATGTTGATGGAACTAGTTCGGGTTTTGATGCCAATTTAAATGCGGCTTCAACCACTTCTCCTTGCCCGCTTACTACTCCTACCGCAGTTGCATATAATTGTAATCCTAATAATCTTCCAGAGATCGAATTTAATTTGAATGGTCAAACGGTCAATGACGGAGATGAGATTAACATTAATATTTGCAATACATTCAATAATATCACGTGTGCGCCTAATCCCTTACATGTCACAAATCTCAATTCATTGGGACTACCGACGGGGGCAGAGATAGGCTACATTCTTGATTTCGCAGGCAGTAATCTTACCGTTAATGGCTTGCCCTTGGTGGATGTTCAGACCTGTGCGAGTGATAGCTTGGAAATGCTCGGCTTTGAACCAACTGACCTGATGTTGATTGATTGTGAAAGCTCAGGAAGATTAACACTTACTATTCAGCCGTTCGTAGATTTGAATGGCAACTGCGCTTTTGATCCAAATACGAATGAATGTTTAGGTGCAGTAACAACTGTAAATATCACGGTTCAGCCTTTCGCTTCTAAAATCATTGCGGAAGATGAAACCTGGACACTCCCAGAATGTGACGACGATGTACAAGTTTGCTATAGCTTCAACATAGAGTCGTTGGGAGACTGTTCGCCTGAAGAATTTCTAGCTGATGTTAACTTATTGAATTTATTTGATTTTGGTGGATTAGAAGATAACCTGGTTAGTAACTTACCGCGTATCGAGCCAACTGGCAATAATTTATTATTCATCGAATATTGCTTTAAGCTCAAGCCAGAAGATGCCGGTACTTACAATATCAACTTAAAATACGAGTGTTTATCTGTTTCTCCGAAAATACAGATTATTGCAAATCAGAATGTTACAGATTATCGAAACCTAGCTTGTATTGGTACGGTGAATGTGACATTAGACGAAAATTGTACACATACTTTAACTGCTTCTGAGGTGTTGCAAGGTTCGGTTGTATGTGATCAAGACTTCTGTGTAGAAGTGGTTCAAGCGGTGGACAACCGCATTGTGTACCGGAGTAGCGAAGGCATTTTGAATGGCTGTGGTGAATACGTCTATCGCGTGTATCGCAAAAATTCGGATGGTTCTTGCGGAAATATTATCTGTTGGGGTAATGTAAATGCCGAAGACAAGACGGCTCCAGATATGGAATGTCCGGAAGATGCCCGCTATGGAGCGCAGGTATTGCCGGTGTTCCACATCGAGGATGAGTTGAGTGAAGACGATGCTTTCTTCGATCCGA
>JBKBWT010000316.1:0-7312 GCA_046314415.1 Saprospiraceae bacterium | reverse complement strand
GAGATGATTTTCACCTTTTTATAAGCAAAAACTATTGATAAATATTCGTTTTTAATCAAAAACCGCATATGAATCTTCGTTTAATTTCCTAATTAGCCCTTTTTAATATCTTTTTAATAAAAAATACATACTTTTTCTTTTTAATTTTATATTTATTTGTATATTTGTTGACATCTTTCTTTTGATTCCAACCCAAACAGATAAATACAGGGTGCAAAGAATGCGCACGTTGAACATGTATTTATTAACTTTTTAAATATTTTAATCATGTTGTCGATTAGTCGTGGGAACGTTACGCTTCCAGATGAAGCGTACGACCAAATCATGTACCACATCTCTGCTATTCAGAGCTTATTACCTTTTCTGATCAACTGTAGCAATGAAGATCGGAAGACGTACGCCAAAATGGGCGACAAAACCGTCCCTTTTGTAGGCAAATCGCTGGATTATGTCACAAACAATTACCAATTGTTACCCGGCTTTTTCAATGCGAATGCCTTTACCAATAATATGCACCTCAATAAGCGGCTTACGTCTATCCATCGCCCCATCAGAATGCTCGAAGAAGGGCTTTCGGATACCATTATGCTCACCGGACACGAGTGTTATATGGCTTCACTCAGCTTTTATAGCCTGGTAAAACTCGCAATGGAGAATAATGTACCCGGCATGGCAGCTATTTACGAGGATTTGCGGGTTCGTTTTCCCGGACGCCCCCGGACGAAAAACAAAAAAGGGGCAAATAGCAACCAAACTCCGTCAGAAGAGCCCAAAGATTAACAGCTGAACATCAATGTAGAGCTTCATATCATGTTAAGCTCCTCTAAACGCTTTTAAAGCGGCATTAGAGGAGTTTTTTTTTATGCTTTTTTACCTGAATTTAAAGTATTAAATTTCAAATTAGATACTTAGAATTACTTTTTAGGTGTTCCGAAGTACTTTTTAGATACTTGGAAGTACTTTTTTGATATTCTGAACTACCTTTTAGATGTTCCGAAGTACTTTTTTGATACTTAGAAATACTTTTTTGATGTTCTGAACTATCTTTTAGATGTTCCAAAGTACTTTTTAAATACTCAGAACTACTTTTTAGAACCTTAGAAGTACTTTTTAGATGCGCTGAAGTACTTTTTTAATGTGCTGAACTACTTTTTAAATACTCTGAAGTACTTTTTTGATATTCAGAACTACTTTTTAAATGTGTAAAACTACTTTTTAGATGTGCTGAACTACTTTTTAAAAGTTTTTATACTGAATAGCAATTTCAAAACGGCCATTTTACTATTAACTACTATTTTAGCCCTTATTTTTTGAATCTATTACCTACTTATTTACCAGATTAATTGTGTTGATATGCTGCAAAATGTACCTGATTGCTCCGGCGTGGTTGCTAATTTTATCGGAAAAGATGTTTTTTTTACCGTGCGCAAATTAGGTTCCGGGCATATTCATGATACGTACTTCATTCATCCCCAAAATAAGTCGCCTTTTGTACTGCAACGCCTCAATACTCAGGTTTTTACACAGCCTTTGGATTTAATCAACACCCATTTACAAGTTTATCAGCATTTAAATGCCCAAAAAGACTTCCCTTTACAATTGCCTAAGCCCATTGCCGCTGTAAATGGCAACTATTTGGTACAAGACAAGCAGCAAAATGTCTGGCGGGCTATGGATTTTATTGCAAATAGCTACGCCGTTGAACGTTCGGAAAACACGCAGCAGACGCAACAAGCCGCCGAAGCAGTTGGCATCTTCTTACGCGGTTTGGCAGGGCTTGATCCCGATGTAATTACCCCCGCTTTACCCGGTTTTCACGACAGTTTACAACGTTTGCAGGTTTTCCGGCAGGCTGTAGCAGAGAATCGCGCCGGTCGTTTGTCCAACGTGCAGACAGAAATCTACTTTTTAGAACAAGAAGCCGCCGTTTTTTATCTAGTAGAAGACTTAAAATTTCCTAAAAGAGTCGTGCACAGTGATCCAAAAATCGGCAATCTGCTTTTTGATCTCGACACCCATGCTGCTATTGCCGTATTGGATTGGGATACCATCATGCCCGGTGCTATTCCCAGCGATTTTGGTGATATGTTGCGCACCATGGCAGCTACTTGCCCGGAAGACGAGGCTGATTTGTCCAAAGTTGGGCTAGATTACCAGCTTTTTAATGCTTTGGTCAAAGGTTTTGTACCGCCTTTGTGCGGCTGGCTCACCGAGGTAGAAATTAATCACCTGATTACCGGCGCGCGCTGGATTATTTTAGAGCAAATGATGCGTTTTTTAACCAATTATCTCAATGGCGACGTGTATTATAAGATCAATTACCCGGAACACAACCTGATACGCACCCACAATCAAATGACACTGTACCAAGTGGTTAAAAAAGAGGAGCAAAATCTGGTAAATATTATCCAACGCTGTGCAGCACAGTTTAAATAACGTACAAAAAACAGCAACATGACCAAAAAAGACATTCAACAGCAACTAACGGAAAAGCATCAGGCTTTTATTCAATACATTTTAGACCTGCCGGAAACCGACTTTGTATTTGCAAAGCCCGATAAATGGACTGCGGGGCAGCAATTGGAGCATATTTACCGCAGTGTCGCTCCTTTGAAGCTTGCGTTAGGACTACCGAAGTTTTTACTCCGCTTTTGGTTTGGCAAAGCCAACCGTCCGTCCAGGGATTATGACACTTTGGTCAGCAAATATCAGGCAAAACTAGCCGACGGCGGCAAAGCGCCTGCGCCTTTTGTGCCGCGCCCGGTGCTTTTTGTACAACGGGAAAACCTGCGCGACAAATTGCAGCGCACCGTCCAGGCATTGAACCGCCGTTTAAATGCTTTTTCGGAGCAAGAGCTAGATACGTACATCTTGCCCCATCCTTTATTAGGCAAAATTACCCTGCGGGAAATGCTGTATTTCACAATTTACCACGTGATGCACCATCAGAAAGCCGTGCAGGCAAGTTTGCAGGTCTAAATGTATGAGATTCTAAGCACTGAGCACACGTAGCACGCCAAGTTTGAAGCGTACAAAGTATTTTACGCCATTTATAATGTCTAATTTGATTGATTATCTAAGTGCGCTGAGTGTTCTAAGTGGTAAAAATATTTATTTTTCGAGAAAAGCCGCCATTATTACTGCCACTTTCTCCGGTGTTTCCTCCATTGGCACGTGTCCGACGCCGGGCAGGATGATCAAAGTGTCGTTGGGCAGGTCATTGGCAAAGCGCTCGGCATTTTTTACGGGAATTAACTGATCCTGATCACCCCAAAGGATGAGCGTAGGTATTTTAATCTCCTTTATTTGCTCGACCGGGACAATCGTACCACTGCGTAAGCGGTCAATCAGGGCTTGTCGGTTGCCCGCGCGGCAAGTTAAGTCGTAATACTGCTCAACCAGCGCATCCGTTACTTTGCTATCGTCGCCATACACATCGTATAAGCTGCGCCGAACCAGAAAACGCGGGGTAATAACGCGGAGTAACTGATTCAAAACGGGAATTCGGGCTAAATTAAAACCTAAATTGCCTTTTGCACCATCAACGGGGTAGCCTGCCGCATCTAAAAGAATGAGTTTTTGTACCTGATCGGGATGTTTTAAAGCATAACGCCAGGCAATTAACCCGCCGAGGGAGTTTCCAGCGAGATAACAGCGCTTAATTTGGCGATTGGCGAGCATTTTTTTTACCACGTCGAGGTACATTTCAATGGAATAATCCTTCTGGGGGTGCGGACCGGTCAAACCAAAGGCGGGTAAGTCAAAACGAACGATGCGATAGTTGTTTTTCAGGCGGACGCTGAGGCTATCCCAGGTTAATAAAGACGCTGAGGTACCGTGTAAGAGTACCAAAGGAACGGAATCGGAAGGATTACCTTCGTCGCGGAAGTGAATAGGCATGCCATTGATGTTTACAAACTCGGATTCGGCATTAGTATATTTGACTTTGAGCTTTTCAACCGGAATATCGGACTGATAAAAGACCAACAGCGGAATTACAACTAGCATCAAGAGGATAATGGCTGTCCAAACGAGTATTTTTTTGAGCATAGCGGCTATTTTTATAATATGGACAATTGATAATGGATCATTGATAATTGAATGAGGTACGAATTTTGAGTCATTTACATTTTCATATTTTATATTTCATATTTCAAATTTGTTATTTGGGTGTAAATGGAGATTAATTGCTTCAAATTAGACCTTTTGCACAACAAAATAGTACATTTTAAGCCCGCCTTGGTAGCTTTCAGGGAAAACATTGCAGTTAAAATGTTCAACTTGCTTTCTGCTAATTTCCTTAAGTTTACGCAACCATATTTTTTCCGTTTGGAAAAAGCATACTTTGAAAATGGTCAAAACATAAAACCCGTAACAACAATGCAAAAAATACTTATTTTATTCTTACTGCTTGGTTATCAGTTCGTGCTGGCACAAGAACAGCCGCCTTTTACACCTGCGGAAACCCGCATCAAAAGTTTTGAGCAGCGCAAAGCCCTGGAAAAAGTCTCCATTGCCAATGCGATTGCGTTTCGCGGTATTGGTTCCTCGGTGATGAGTGGTCGGGTCGTGGACATTGATGTTTCGCCTACCGATCCTTCGCATTTTTACGTCGCTTACGCGTCGGGCGGGCTCTGGAAGACGGTTAATAATGGCATTTCCTTCACGCCTTTGTTCGACAAAGAGGTAGTAATGACCATCGGTGACATTGCAGTGGACTGGGCGCGCAATATTATCTGGGTCGGCACGGGAGAAGTCAACTCCAGCCGTTCTTCTTACGCCGGTGTCGGCGTTTTTAAAAGCACCGATGGTGGTAAAAGCTGGCAACATCTAGGTTTGGGCGAGAGTCATCATATTGGACGCATCGTTTTACACCCTTCGGATCCCAATATTGCCTGGGTAGGCGTCCTCGGGCACCTATATTCCCCCAATAAGGAACGTGGCATCTTCAAAACCACTGATGGCGGCAAGACCTGGAAACAAACCTTAGCCGTGAATGAAAATACGGGTGCCTCCGATCTTGTGATAGATCCCACCAACGCTAAAATTTTGTACGCCGCCCTCTGGCATCGGCAGCGTCGCGCCTGGGATTTCATTGAATCCGGGGAAGGTTCGGGCATTTATAAGAGTGTGGACGGCGGTGAGACCTGGAAATTATTGAGTGGCAATGGTAGTGGGTTCCCCGTCAGCAAAGACGCCGGGCGCATCGGACTTTCGATCAATAAAATGCAAGGAAAAACGACCCTGTATGCCGCGGTGGACAACAATGCCCGTCGCCCGAAGGAGCAACCCGAAGAAGATATCGTGAGCAAGGATCAGTTGCGCAACCTCAGCAAAGAAGATTTTCTGAAATTGCCTAAATATCAGATCAAAGATTACCTGCAACGGTACGGCTTTCCGCCAAAATACACCGTGGACAATGTTTTAGATCTGGTAAAAAATGATAAAATCAAGGTTGCCGACCTGGTGATCTTCACGGAAGATGCAAATTCGCTGCTGTTTGACACGGATGTCACCGGCTTGGAAGTGTATAAGTCCACCGACGAAGGTAAAAGCTGGAAAAAGACTCATGCGAAGTATCTTGATCAGGTTTATAACACCTATGGCTACTATTTTGGCATGGTACATGTTTCTCCAAGCAATCCCGACAAGGTTTACACCTACGGTGTTCCCGTTATTCGCTCCGACGACGGCGGTAAAACCTGGAAATCCATCAATGGCGACAACGTACACGCGGATCATCACGCGCTTTGGGTCAATCCGAAGCGCCCGGGGCACCTTATTTTAGGCAACGATGGCGGTATTAACATCTCTTACGATGATGGCGAACACTGGATCAAGTGTAATACGCCCTCGGTCGGACAATTTTATGCCGTAGCCGTAGATAATGCCCGACCTTACAATGTGTATGGCGGCTTACAGGATAATGGCGTGTGGATGGGTCCGAGTAATACGGTTGAAAACACCGAATGGCACGACAGTGGGCAGTATCCGTACAAATCCATTATGGGTGGGGATGGCATGCAGGTAGCAGTAGATACCCGCGACAATGCTACCGTGTACACTGGCTTTCAGTTTGGCAACTATTTTAGAATCAATACCAAGACCGGCGATCGGAAACGCATCACGCCCACGCATGAATTAGGCGAACGCCCCTATCGTTGGAACTGGCAAAGCCCGATTCAGCTCTCGACGCATAATCAAGACATTGTTTATTTTGCTGCCAACAAGTTGTTCCGCTCTTTTGACAAAGGCGACAATTTTACCGCTATTTCCGGTGACCTTACGCAGGGCGGACGCAAAGGCGATGTGGCATTCGGCACGATTACCACCATCCACGAATCCCCGCTGAAGTTTGGATTGATTTATACCGGCTCCGACGATGGCTTGGTGTATGTGACCCGCGACGGTGGCAACAACTGGGAGAATATTTCGGCGGGCTTGCCCAAGAATATGTGGATCAGTCGCGTCATTGCTTCTGCGCACAACGAGGCAACGGTGTACGTTGCTTTGAATGGCTACCGCTGGGATGATTTCAATCCTTACGTGTATGTTTCTAATGATTACGGCAAAACCTGGAAACCAATCGGCACCGATCTTCCGCTGGAACCGGTCAATGTCATTCGCGAAGACCCGACCAATCCGAATTTATTGTACGTCGGCACGGATCACGGTTTGTACATTTCATTGGACAAAGGCAACACTTTTATGCAACTCAATAACAATCTGCCGGCGGTAGCCGTCCATGATCTGGCGATTCAGAATCGGGATAAAGAAATACTCGTTGGTACGCATGGGCGTTCGCTCTACATCGGGCGCATCAAGGAATTGCAACAACTGACGCCCGAACAACTCGGCAAGCCGCTCATTGCGTATGAACCCGACAAACTCCGTTATAATCCGCGCTGGGGCTCGACGGGTTGGTTTACCTTCCCCGAACCCAACGTGAACCTCCCACTTTACAGCAACAATGCCGGTAAAACCAAAATAACCGTACAAACCGAAAGCGGCGTGACTTTACACAATTTTGAAACGGATGTAAAGAAAGGCTTGAATTATATAAAATATGACCTCACGCTTGATGAAAAAGCCCTCGACGAGTATCATAAAGTGCTCAACGAGAAGCGCAAAGCCGAAGACAAACCGGTGAAGCTCAAAAAAGCCGATAATGGCAAGCTTTATTTGTATCGCGGTACGTATAAAGTGCTGGTGGAAAAAGGCGGGGAAAAGCAGGAAATGAAACTGGCGATAGAATAATGAAAAAATGAATAATGAAAGAATGAATAATTGATAATGAAACGCCTTGTGGGAA
>JBKBWT010000315.1:0-7327 GCA_046314415.1 Saprospiraceae bacterium | reverse complement strand
GAAGCGCAACGAATTGGTTTTCCGGTGATTATCAAAGCAGCAGCAGGCGGCGGCGGACGCGGGATGCGGGTGGTACGCGACGAAGATCAACTCATCAAAGAATACAAAGAAGCGAGCGGCGAGGCGAAAACGGCGTTTGGCGATGGCACGGTGTTTCTGGAAAAGTTTATTGAAAATCCGAAACACATTGAAGTACAAATTTTGGGCGACAAGCACGGCAATATTGTGCATTTGTACGAACGCGACTGCTCGGTACAACGGCGTTTTCAAAAAGTGGTCGAGGTTGCTCCTGCCATTACCCTGCGTCCCGAAACCAAGGAAAAATTGTACGAATACGCGCTGCGTTTGGCGAAAGCCGTCAATTATAGCCATGCCGGTACGGTTGAGTTTTTGGTGGAAAACGAGCAGATTTATTTCATCGAGGTGAATCCGCGGATTCAGGTAGAGCATACAATTACTGAGGAAGTTACGGGTGTTGATTTGGTGCGTTCGCAAATCCTGATTGCTGAAGGTTATAAGTTAGATCATCCTACGATCTTCATTAAGAGCCAGGAAGATATTCAAATAAGTGGTTATGCGATTCAGTGTCGTATTACCACCGAAGACCCGTATAATGATTTCAAACCCGATTATGGTACCCTGATTGCCTACCGCAGTGCGAGCGGCATGGGCATTCGCCTGGATGCGGGCAGCGCTTATGCGGGTGCACGGATTTCGCCGTATTTCGATAGCATGCTGGTGAAGGTGACCGCCTGGGGGCGTACGATGGAAGGCGCTTCGCAGCGTTTGCATCGGGCTTTGCGTGAGTTTCGCGTACGCGGCGTCAAAACGAATATCGGGTTCTTACTGAATCTATTACGCAATGAAACTTTTTATAAAGGGAAAGCAACGGTCAATTTTATTAAAGAGAATCCGCAGTTGCTCACGCCACCCGATTGGCAGGATCGTGGCACAAAAGTGCTGCGTTACCTCGCTGAAGTGATTGTGAATGGCAATTCGGACGTGCCGTTTACGGATAAGCGGGTGGTTTTTGTAAAGCCCGTTGTACCAGCATTTGACAAAACCGCATCGTTCCCTAAAGGAACCAAAGACCAACTGAAAGAACTCGGTCGCGAAAAATTTGTCGAGTGGCTCAAGAACGAACCGACCATTCAATACACCGATACGACCTTCCGCGATGCCCACCAATCCTTGCTCGCCACGCGGATGCGGACTTATGATATGCTACAAGTGGCGGAAAGTTTTGCTAAAAACCACGCCAATGACGTGTTTTCCTTGGAAATGTGGGGCGGCGCGACTTTCGACGTGGCGATGCGTTTTCTACGCGAAGACCCCTGGCAACGGCTGGAACAATTGCGCAAAGCCATTCCGAATATTTTATTTCAAATGCTCTTTCGCGGCTCGAATGCAGTGGGTTACACGGCTTACCCGGATAATTTGATTATAAAATTCGTAGAACAGGCGGCAAAATCGGGGATTGATCTATTTAGAATTTTTGATTCGTTGAACTGGATCGAAGCGATGAAAACCAGCATTCGTGCGGTACGTGAAGAGACAGATGCCATCGCTGAGGCTTGCATTTGTTACACGGGCGATATTTTGGATCCGAATCGTCCGAAATATAATTTGCAATATTATCTGGATTTAGCGCGGCGTTTGGAAGATGAAGGCGCACATATTTTAGCCATTAAAGATATGGCGGGTTTATTAAAACCCTATGCTGCCGAAATTTTAATAAAAGAGTTAAAGAATGTAATAAATATCCCGATTCATTTACATACCCATGATACGGCGTCCATTCAGGCGGCAACTTATTTAAAAGCGATTGAAGCGGGTGTAGATGTCATTGACGTGGCGATTGGTTCGATGTCGGGCTTGACTTCGCAGCCGAATTTCAATTCAGTGGTCGCGATGATGCAAAGGCAAGAACGCGAGCATCCTGTTGATTTACAGTCATTGAATGCCTATTCGGCGTACTGGGAAGCGGTGCGGCGTTATTATTATCCGTTTGAATCGGAATTGCGCGCAGGCTCGGCGGATGTGTACGAACACGAGATTCCCGGCGGGCAGTATTCCAACTTGCGTCCGCAGGCAAGGTCTTTGGGTTTGGAAGATCAATTTGAATTAGTCAAGCATAACTTCAAGGTAGCCAATCAGTTATTCGGCGATATTGTCAAAGTGACGCCGTCGTCGAAAGTCGTGGGCGATATGGCGTTGTTTATGACTGCCAATGACTTGACGAAAGAAGATATTTTACAACGCGGGCAATCACTGGCTTTTCCCGATAGCGTCAAGCAATTGATGCGCGGTGATCTGGGTCAAATGGAAGACGGCTTCCCAGCTGATATTCAGAAGATTATATTAAAAGACGAATCGCCATATACCGACCGACCGGAAGCACACCTGAAGCCGGTAGATTTTGGAAAGGAAATGGAGGAGTTTCGCCAAAAATTTGGTAATCAATTGGGTATCAATGACTTTTTATCTTACAAATTATACCCAAAAGTGTATGAAGAATATCATGCGCACATGGAAGATCATGGCGAAATCAGCAATTTGCCGACACCCGTCTTTTTTTACGGTTTAAAACATAATGAAGAAGTATTAATTAATCTGGATAAAGGTAAAAATATCCTGGTCAAATATTTAAATGTTACCGAACCCGATGAACAGGGCATGCGCGTGGTGTTCTTTGAGTTGAACGGGCAAATGCGCTCTATTTCGGTACGGGATAAAAAACAAAACATTACAGCTGTTATTAATAAAAAAGCCGAAAAAGTAAATGAAATTGGCGCGCCATTACAAGGAAATTTATCTAGAATTTTAGTAAAAGCCGGCGATGTAATCAATGCCAATACGCCTTTATTCATTATTGAAGCCATGAAAATGGAGAGCACGGTGACGGCGCCACAGGCTGGTAAAGTGAAGAAAATCCATTTGAAAGAGAAGACGCTGGTGGAACAGGGGGATTTGGTGGTGGAATTGGAGTAAATGGGAAGTCAGAAATCGGCATAGCGATTTGGCTAAAGCCCCAATATAGCTCTTACTATCCCCGCTATAAATGGCGGGGTAATTTTTTAGCGCAGGGCGGTAAACATTCTATTAAGGCTTTAGGCAAATTTTTAATATTATATTTTGACTATAAATTTTTAATATTGTATTTTAACAAAATACGTTATTTACCATCGTCCAAACGGAATCGTTAAACCCACCCAAGGAATAGGCGTAACATAAGGATTACCAAGAATATCATCCATCGCCGCACCGACGCCAAAATCGAAGGCGATTCGCCTACCTGCAGAACGAATTCCCACCGAAAACAACCCACTCCAATAATCTAAATAGTATAAATCCCAAATAATATAATTCTCTGTAATTACATACAATCGTGGAGAAACCCTAAACATTACATCAATTTTGGGAATAAGGTAATCTTCATTATAAAAAGCATCATGTAAATAGCCAAGTGTAAAACTTACATTGCGGTCTTTAGAACCTAATGTGATTATTCCATAAGGGATAATATAATTTTCACCATTATCAATCCCATCGGGGATAGAGGTTGCATACATAAAACCCACGGCTACGTTGGCTTTCCCGCTTTGATTCGAAATGCGCAATTGCGGATTTATTACAACCGGAGAATCAGAATACCTATCAAGAATCGTAAATGGTGCCACAAAAACCCGAATCGATAAGCGATTGGAAAGCCCATATTGCACCTGATTGCCCAAAACCAAGCCATTATGATAAAAACCCTCGCCTTTATTTAATCCAATCGCGCTCGGTCCTAAGAAATAATTAGCGGCATACTGATTCTCATACCAAAATTTTCCGTTTACCAGCCGAACTCGCCCAGCCGCTCGCACGCTTTTCATATCTGCCCATTCAATCGAAACGGTATCTTTATTTAGTTCTTGTAATAAAATTTTTACATCATCTTCCTTTTGAATGATGCCGAGTCGTTCTTTGCCGCCGCGCATTTTTACAATGACCAAATCGTCATTGTCGATCCATTCCTGCGCCTGGAGCGGTGTAGTTATAATTATGTTATTAGAAAGTAAAAAGGAGATTACAATTGTAATAATGCGCCTGAATAGTTTAAACAAAAGGGGCCTGATCATATAACAACGATTGTATTTTATAATAATGCTTTGAGATTTTATTATTTTGACCTGCCTTTTGCCCGCCCAAACGGCGATGCAATGCCCAACCAGGGAATGGCAACTAAATAACTGTTGTCAAAATCGGTGGGAAACATTAAGCCATAATCAATTGCCAGGCGCCGCGCCGCATACCTGCCGCCAAAAGAAAACCACCCGCTAAGCTTGTTGCCTGCGTCAAAAAAATAATTTTCGGTCATCAAATAAGTCCGGCGACTTACGCGAATCGTACCGCTGACAGATACTAAAGGTGCATCGGCAAAGCCATAGCCGTCATAACCGTAGCCGAGCAGGAAGTGAATGTTATTATCGCGGGAGCCTAATGTGACACCGCCATATAATATTCCGACACCATCACCAAAATCATCATCATAATACGGGTCGCCGCCGATAGAATTGAAATAAAAGCCCCCGACACTCAGGTTCATTTTTTCCGGTCGCAATGGTAGGGAAAATTGCCCATTGATTAAAAAAGGGGTCTGATTACCTTCGCCAAATAAAAATAGGGGTACAATGCCCGCACCCAGAGAAAAATTATTGGTAAATCCGTAACTCACCTGATTGAGCAGCACCCACACATTTTGGTAATATCCCTCACCTTTGCGCAGCCCATAACCATTAGGTCCGTAAAAATAGCGGGTCGGGTGCGGATTTTCGTACCAGTATTTCCCATCTTTCATCTGCCCGAAACCGGCTGGGCGAATCCGCTTAATGTCATTTCGTTGAATTTGAATTGTGCCTATATTGGCAGTCAACAACACGAGCTGGCTACTATCCTGCATTTGAATGGTGCCCAGGTATTCGTTTCCGTCTTTTGTTTCGATAATAATCAGAGAATCAGCTCTTTCCTGAGCAATGATGCGGCTTGTAAACAACAAAAGAAAGGCAAGTAAACAGAGCGAAAAGATCGTCTTCATTTGGTAATTTTTTGTCAAATGTAAGCGACCACTTATAATTACACAAGTTTTTTATAAAAAATTTGTAATAAAAAAAGCGTTGCCACTATCGAGTAATGACAACGCTTTTGTAGAGTTGTATATAAAATTTCTATTTACTCAAATCTACCACAATCCCATCCGCAACATATTGGTTTTTAAGGCTTTGCAAATAATCTTGTGCTTCCGTGCGCGAAGCGAAAGCGCCAATCATTACACGGAATAATTTTGCGCCACTGGATGTAATACTCTCTTTAACAAAAGCATTATTTACACCGGCATTGCGCAAATTACTAATCTGACGGTCGGCATTATCATAAACGCCATACGAGCCAATTTGAATGCCGTAGCCGGTCGCACTCGTATTCATATTAGGACGGGTTCCTATATTATAGGCAGCCGGTACTTCATTGCTGGTAGCTGCGCCTTTTGCCTGCATATTGTCCCACTGAAAACTCGCACCATTACCGCCCCTCGGCGTAAGCCGGTCGCCTGCCGCCGGTGCAGAAGAGGTGGTATTATACACATTAGCGTTATAATTATGCGCGATGGCATCCCGCGCTACGAGTTTTTCCCGATTCGGATTGACCGGATTCAGGCTCGAATTGCCCATTACTTCTACCGTTACAGTAGCTTTGCCGGTTTTCACCAGTTCAAGCTCCATTGCAGCAGCCAGGGACAGGGAAATCACCACATCGCCCGAAAAAGTACCTTTATCATTCACCCGTACCGTTACGGACTTGCCATTATCTATTCGGGTTACCTTTAACAGGGTTCCTTTGGGATGATATTTATGAGAACAGGTAAATTCATATTTGCTGTAAATCTCGCCCATGGCGGTGGCTTGTCCGTGTAAATAATCCGCATAATAAACGGCTGAACCGGACTCAATTGTTACATTTTGATTATAATTATTAAGCCGGTTATTATAATCAGGTTGATTAGCCGGCGTATAATTTTGCGCAAAGCCAATCCATACAAGGCTTACAAGTACGATGGTACTCAATAATTTTTGCAGCATTAATTTCTTCATTCTAACCGATTTGATTCATTTTGGGTGAAAATACAATTTTTTTCGCTTTAATAACGCAAATTGTTGGAAAAGTAACACGGCAAATATCAAGGTTTGTATAAAACCTGCCAGAAGGTGAAAGGGAATATTTTGTTTTCCAGCACCACATTCAAACGGATGAATCTAGCTTGATTGGAACGCGGCAAAAAGACACTGCCCCTCATCTCGTAGCCATTTTCCAGCGTATTGCGCCGAATGACATGATTCAACCAGTAACTACGCTCTTCATCCAGACTGCGAAACTGGATATTGTAATTCGCCTGGCTGCTCTCATATTCAGCTGATCGGGCATTCTGCTCCGCCCACTTTTGTTGTTGCTGCGCCTCGGTCTCATTCTTAGTGGTCACGTTGTCCAGTATATCGGTAGTAATTGCAATGAGTTCAGCCGTAGTTTCATTCTGAGCCTGTGCGCGCATACGCGACTCAGCAATATCCATTTCCAGCAGGTTTTTTTCGGGATCAATGGCAAAAACCGGTGTTCCTAAAATCCTTGCCGTATCGATTGCCAGCATTTCGTAGTAGAATTTTTCCGGTGAGACCAGCACTGGCAGGCCTGAGCGATTGCGAATTTGTACCTCAAAAATCAGACTATTCGGATTACTCCCACGAAATGCCGCGCTTACTTCCATACCGTTTTCCGCAGAAAGAGTGATCATTTCGTTGCCATAAGACCATTTTTTAGTGCCGGATTGCTCAATTGGGTATAAACGAGATACCGGTTGGGGCGTAGCGCAACCCAGGAGAAAAAGCAAAGATATTCCACTTGCGAGTGCTAAAGTCAGGGTAATTGTTTTCATTAGCATAATTTTTGATTTAAAAGACTACCCTGAAAACGGCAAAAGTTGGGGAAATGCCGCTTATCAAAAAGTTAAAACAGGCTTAATAAAATGCTAAATCAATTAAATTTATTTATCAAATAATGAGTCCACAAATGCCCTTTTATTAAAAACCTGCAATTGGTTAATGCCCTCTCCCACCCCAATATATTTGATTGGTACTTTAAACTGATCGGAAATACCAATCGCGACGCCGCCTTTGGCAGTACCATCGAGCTTGGTGAGCGCCAGCGCCGTTACATCAGTGGCTTCAGTGAAGTGTTTCGCTTGTTCAATGGCATTCTGACCGGTAGTAGCATCAAGCACGAGCAACACTTCATG